>NZ_JBQHRN010000021.1:0-42257 GCF_052066735.1 Clostridium sp. HCP1S3_C6 | reverse complement strand
ACGACTGTGGAGTATCATATCAAATGCAAGTAGTTTTTATAACAAAAGCAGATACATTGAAACAGTAAAATTCTTAAAATGTTTATATTTGATTACATTTTAAGTAGCAGGTAATTTAATGGAGTAAAATTTTATGGAAGAAGCATTAAAAGAAGCATATTCTGGTATTAAAAATCATCATGGTGGTCCTTTTGGATGTGTTATTGTAAAGGATGGAAAAATAGTTGGAAGAGGTCATAATTGTGTTGTATCTGGAAATGATCCTACAAGGCATGGAGAAATGGAAGCTATAAGAGATGCATGTAAAAATTTAAATACTTTTGATTTAAGTGGTGCCGTATTATTTACAACATCAGAGCCATGTCCTATGTGCCTTGGAGCAATTTTATGGGCAAATATACATAAGGTATATTATGGATGTACCTGTGCTGATGCAGCAGAAATTGGATTTAGGGATAGTGATTTTTATGATTATTTAAATGGTAATAGTAATATTTTAGAGTTAGAAGAATTAGAACGTAAAGAATGTAAAAAATTATTTTTTGAGTATAGTAACATGAAAGGAAATAAAAAATATTAATTAAAACAAGATTATTTTATTACATGGCTTTAAGATACAAAGAGTTCTCATTAATTTGAGAAACTCTTTCTTTTTTTAGAAAAAAGTTGCACTATATATAGCTATTGACATAAAATTAAAAATATATTAATATAATTACTATAGTTTAATAATTTAGCGTGATAAAGTAATAAAGCGGAGGATGGTTATGAATAATAAATATGTAATTCCAGAAGGAATGAGAGATTTAATATTAGGTGAATGTGAAGTTAAGAAAAAGCTACAAAAGGATATAGAAGAAGTTTTAGATAGATGGGGTTATAAAGAAGTAGTTACACCTACTATAGAATATTATCAAACAATAAATTCAGGATTTCAAAATTTAAAAGAAGAAGAAGTATATAAATTTTTTGATTCTAAGGGAAAAATACTTGTACTTAGACCTGATATGACAGTTCCTATAGCAAGAGTGGCAGCTACTAAATTTAAAAATATAGAAAAACCACTTAGGTTTAGATATACAGCAGATGTATTTAGATTACATAAAAATTTTGGCGGTAAGAAAAACGAATATACAGATTGTGGTGTTGAACTTATAGGATTAAAGGACAAAGATTCAGATCTTGAAATTTTAGAAGCAGCTTTAGAAACATTAGAAGTTTTAGGTGATACAAAGTTTAAATTAGAAATGGGACACATGGATTTCTTTAATGCTGCCGTAAAAGATTTGAATTTAGATGAAGAAAAAAGAGAAAAACTTGCTACATTAATAGATAAGAAGAGTTTAAAATCATTATATGATTATTTAGATGAACTAAATTTATCAGAAGAATATAAAAATTTCTTTAATGAACTGCCATTATTATTTGGAGGAATTGAAGTATTAGAAAAGGCAAAAAAATTAGCTTTTAATAAAGAATTAAAAGAAAGTATAAGCTATCTTGAAAGTTTATATAATGATTTAAGAAGTTTAGGATATAAAGAAAGTATTACATTTGATTTGGCTATGGTTCCAAGACTTAATTATTATACAGGTCTTATATTTAGAGGATTTGTAGATGGAGTTGGTGCTACTGTTTTAAGTGGAGGAAGATATGATAAGCTTATAAAAACTTTTGGAGAAGATTATCCTGCCATAGGTTTTTCTGTTAATTTAGATACTTTATTAAGTGTTTTAGATATTAAAAATGCAGATGATAGAGATAAATTTGTAATATATTATGGAAAAGATAATAAAATTGAGGCATTAAAAAAAGCTAAGGGATTAAGACAAGAAGGAAATGTAGTAGAACTTATTCCAACAAAAGAATGTTCAAAATTTGAAATAAAGAAGGAAGTGTAATTAATGAGCATAAGTATTGCTTTAACTAAAGGAAGATTAGAAAAGGAAACTGTAAAATTACTTGATAAGTGTAATTATGGAACTGAAGAATTAAAAGACAAAGGCAGAAAGCTTGTATTTAAGGATACAAAATATGATATAAAATATTTTCTTGTAAAAGCTGCTGATTCAATTACATATGTTGAACATGGTGTTGCAGATATTGGAGTAGTAGGAAAAGATACACTTTTAGAAGCTGATGATAATTATTATGAACTTTTAGATCTTGGAATAGGAAAATGCAAATTTATAGTTGCATCACTTCCAGAAAAAAATATATTTAAAAAAGTAGGTCATATAAAAATTGGGACAAAATATCCTACAGTAGCTAAAGAATATTTCAAAAAGAAAAATATGGACGTTGAAATAATAAAAATAGAAGGTTCAGTAGAACTTGCACCAATTCTTGGACTTTGTGATGCAATAGTTGATATAATGGAAACAGGAACAACATTAAAAGAAAATGGACTTGTAGTTTTTGATACAGTATGCCCAATAAGTGCAAGGGTAATTGTTAATAAGGCAAGTTTTAAAATGAAAAAAGATGAAATAGAAGATTTTATAAATAATTTAAAGAAAGTTATTTAGGAGGTTTTATAACTATGTTAATGGAAGAATTTGATCTAAAAAAAGAAGGTTATGATAAATTAAAAAAGCAAATTCAAGAAAGAGAAAATGAAGCAGATACTAAAGTTATTGAAATAGTTTCTGGTGTACTTAGTAATATTAAATCAAATGGAGATAAAGCATTAAAAGAATATACAGAGAAATTTGATAAAGTTTCTTTAGAAAAGCTTGAGGTTACAGAAGAGGAACTTAACAAATGTTTTGATATTGTAGAAGATAAATTTATTAAGGATTTAGAAGAAGCTAAAGAAAATATTGAGTTCTATCACAGAGCTCAAAAACAAAGAGGATTTATTTTAAATAAAAATCAAGGAATCTTTTTAGGACAAAGAGTTTTGCCCCTTGAAAAGGTTGGTGTATATGTACCAGGAGGTACAGCTGCATATCCTTCATCAGTACTTATGAATGTTATACCAGCAAAGGTTGCAGGAGTATCACAAATTGTAATGGTAACACCACCTAGCAAAGATGGTGGTATTAATCCTTATATAGGTGTAGCTGCTAAAATTGCAGGAGTAGATAAAATATATAAAGTAGGAGGAGCACAAGCTATTGGAGCACTTGCTTATGGAACAGAAAGTATTCCTAAGGTAGACAAAATAGTAGGACCTGGTAATATTTTTGTTGCAACTGCTAAAAAATTAGTATTTGGAACTGTAGATATAGATATGATTGCAGGACCATCAGAAATACTTATTGTAGCTGAGGAAAATGCTAATCCAAAGTATGTTGCAGCTGATTTAATGAGTCAAGCTGAACATGATAAATTAGCATCTGCAATTCTTGTAACAACTTCAAAAGAACTTATTCCAAAAGTTAATGAGGAATTAAAAAGACAAATGGCAACTCTTGAAAGAAAAGAAATTATAGAAGAATCTCTTGAAAATTATGGTAAGGTAATACTTTGTGATACTTTAGATGAATGTATTGAAGTATCTAATGAAATAGCTCCTGAGCATTTGGAACTTATGATAGATAATGCTATGGAACAATTAGGAAAAGTAAAAAATGCAGGATCTGTATTTTTAGGACATAACACAGCAGAGCCAATAGGAGATTATTTTGGTGGTACAAATCACGTATTACCAACAAGTGGTACAGCAAGATTTTTCTCAGCCCTTTCAGTAGATAGCTTTATTAAAAAATCATCATTCCTTTATTATTCAGATGAAGCAATACAAGCTCATGGAGAAAAGATAGTAAATTTGGCAAATAAAGAGGGTCTTACAGCACATGCTAATTCTGTAAAGGTAAGGTTAAAATAATGAAAGAAAGAAAAGCAAAAATTGAAAGAAATACAAAAGAAACTAAGCTAAAACTTGCAATTAATTTAGATGGAACTGGAAAAACTAATATAAAAACAGGTGTGGGTTTTTTTGACCATATGCTTAATTTAATGGCATTTCATGGAGGATTTGATCTTGAGGTTCAAGCTCAAGGTGATTTAGAAGTATGCGATCATCATACTGTTGAGGATATTGGTATAGCCCTTGGAAAAATATTTTTAGAAGCTTTAGGAGATAAAATGGGTATAAAAAGATATGGAACATTTTTTGTACCAATGGATGAAACTTTAGCTCATGTATCTCTTGATATAAGTGGCAGACCATATCTTGTATTTGAATGTGATTTTAATAGAGAAAGCATTGGAAATTTCTCTACAGAAATGACTAAAGAATTTTTAAGAGCTTTTGCCTTTAATGCAGGTATTACACTTCACGCAAGAGTTTTATATGGTGAAAATGATCATCATAAGGTGGAAGCAATATTTAAGGCTTTAGGAAGAGCATTAAATATTGCAAAAACTGTTGATAAAGATAATATGGTATTACCTTCAACAAAAGGAATGCTTTAAAAGGAGGTAAATAAATGATAGTCATTATTGATTATGGAATGGGAAACTTAAAAAGTGTTTATAATGCATTAAAAAAAATAGATTGTGAATGCATGATTTCTGGAAAAGTAGAAGATATAAAAAAAGCAGATGCTTTAATACTTCCAGGGGTTGGAGCTTTTAAAGATTGTATGGATAATTTAAATAAAGCTGGTCTTGTAGATGTTATTAAAGAAGAAGCTAAAAAAGGTAAATATCTTCTTGGAATATGTCTTGGAATGCAAGTTTTATTTGAAATAGGCTATGAAGTTGAAGAAAGAGAAGGTCTTGGACTTTTAAAGGGTGAAATTAAATTAATGAAGGACCCTAATGTAAAAATACCTCATATAGGATGGAATAATTTAGAAGTTAATAGAAATGATGAAATTATAAAAGGACTTAAAGAAAATTCTTTTGTATATTATGTTCATTCCTATGCAGCTACTAATTATGATGAAAAAGATTTAGTGGGATATTCAAATTATGGAAGTATTAAAGTTCCAGGACTTTTTAGAAAAGGAAATATAATAGGGGCACAATTTCATCCGGAAAAAAGCGGAGAAATAGGTCTTAACATACTTAGAAATTTTAAGGAGTTGGTAATGTGATAATTATACCTGCAATAGATATAATAGATGGAAAACCTGTAAGACTATATCAAGGGGACTATAATAAAAAGGAAATAGTTGCGGAAGATATTTTAGAAACTGCTAAGTCTTTCGAAGAAAAAGGTGCTGGATACATACATATGGTAGATTTAGATGGTGCAAAACGTGGAGAACTTGTAAATGGAGATGCTATTATTAAGGTGGCAAAAACAGTTAATGTACCAGTAGAAGTAGGTGGCGGTATAAGAAGCTATGAAACTATAAAATATCTTATTTCAAATGGTGTATCAAGAGTAATACTTGGTACAAGTGCTATGGAAGATGAAGAGCTTGTAAAAAAAGCTATAGGAGATTTTAAAGAAAAAATAGCTGTTGGTATAGACTGTAAAAATGGATATGCCTGTGGCAGAGGATGGCTTGAAGAAAGTTCACTTTATTATATAGATTTTGCAAAAAAATTAGAAAAGCTTGGAGTTAAAAATGTTATTGTAACAGATATAAGTAAGGATGGAACTCTTGAGGGACCTAATACAGAAATGTTAAAGAATCTAAGCAAAGAAGTAAGTATGGATATAACAGCTTCTGGTGGTATAAGAGATATTAATAATATTAAGGAATTAAATGATTTAGGACTTTATGGTGCTATAACTGGAAAGGCAATTTATTCAAATACTTTATCTTTAGAGGAGGCTATTAATCTAACAAAGGAGGGAAAATAAATGCATACAAAAAGAATAATCCCATGTTTAGATGTTCGAAGTGGAAAAGTAGTTAAGGGAGTTAATTTTGTAGGAATTAAAGAAGTTGGTGATCCTGTAGAGCTTGCAAAACAGTACTACCAGCAGGGAGCAGATGAACTTGTATTTTTAGATATTACTGCAACTCATGAAGGCAGAGGTATAATGGAAAATGTAGTATCTAGAGTGGCAGAACAAATATTTATACCATTTACTGTTGGTGGCGGACTTAGAACAATGGATGATATAAAAGCAATATTGAGAGCTGGTGCAGATAAAATAAGTTTAAATTCTGCAGCAGTTAGAGATAAAACATTAATACAAAATGGAGCATATTATTTTGGAGATCAATGTATAGTTTTAGCTGTAGATGCAAAAATGAGACAAGATAAATCTGGATGGAATGTAGTAATAAATGGTGGTAGAATTGATACTGGAATAGATGCACTAAAATGGATAGAAGAAGGAACAAGACTTGGGGCAGGAGAAATACTTTTAACATCAATGGATGCAGATGGCACTAAAAAAGGTTTTGATATAGAACTTACAAAGGCAGTATCAAATATAACAAATGTTCCTGTAATTGCTTCAGGAGGTTGTGGATCTTTAGAGCATTTTTATGATGTATTTAAAGATAATGCTGCAGATGCAGCTTTAGCAGCTTCAATGTTCCATTACGGAGAAGTAACAGTAGAAGAAGTTAAAAAATATTTAAAAGATAAAAACATACCAGTTAGAATTTAATATATTAAATGGGGTGTTATAATTTGAATTTAGAAGAAATAAAGATTATTGCAGATAAAATAGATTTTCAAAAGGGAAATGGATTAGTTCCTGTAATTGCTCAAGATTATGAAAATAAAGAAGTTTTAATGCTTGCTTATATGAACAAAGAAAGCTTTATAAAGACTTTAGAAGGGGATACAGCATGGTATTTTTCAAGAAGCAGAAATGAACTTTGGAATAAAGGAGCTACATCAGGTCATTTTCAATATGTAAAAGATATTAAGATTGATTGTGACAATGATACAATATTATTATTAGTGGATCAAAAAGGTGCAGCATGTCATACTGGTAATAGAACATGCTTTTATAGAGATGTTAAAGAAATATAATAAAAGGAGCTATTATTTTATGAAACAACTTGAAAAAGATTTTGAAAATATACTTAAAAGAAGAGAAAAACCTGTAGAAGGTTCTTATACAACATATCTTTTTAATAAAGGACTTGAAAAAATATTAAAAAAAGTAGGAGAAGAAACAACAGAAGTTGTAATTGCAAGTCTTTCTCAAAGTAAAGAAGAACAAATTGGAGAAATATGTGATGTAACTTATCATATGCTTGTTCTTATGGCTGAACTTGGAATTTCTCTTGAAGATGTTGAAAAAGAACTTGTAAAGAGAGCTGAAAAGCAAAATAATTTTAAAGGTGAAAGAAAACCAATAGAAAATTTATAAAAAATTATAAAAAATCATTTGAATTTATAAATTATATGGTATTATTAATGAGATGAGAAAGCTTATCTTAATAAGTTTTTTTGTCTCATTTTATTTGAGAGGAGTTTATTTTCTTGAAAGAATTATTTAGAGTTAAAGATTTAATTTTTTATGATGAAGACCATGC
Source organism: Clostridium sp. HCP1S3_C6 (assembly GCF_052066735.1). NCBI lineage: Bacteria > Bacillati > Bacillota > Clostridia > Eubacteriales > Clostridiaceae > Clostridium > Clostridium sp. HCP1S3_C6. The sequence continues at coordinate 34,848 of NZ_JBQHRN010000021.1, read as the reverse complement.
AAAGGATTATGATGATGAGTATGCTGAAGATTTAGAATATTTAGAAAGTAATATTCCAGTTCTTAAAGAGCTTCAAAATACATTAACATATGAAAAAATAACATGTACGGAAGTTAATAAGTGCTGTAATATTGGCAAAGAAAATTATATAGTTGAATTACAAGGATTTCTTGATGAAAATGATGAATTCATTACAAATGAAGAAGTAGAAAAATTTAATGTAGATAAATCTAAATTAAGCCTTTATATTATTAGAGTTTATAAATGTGTTGATTGTGGCAAATGGATTATTGATGTAATTGATGATGGCTTAAGTAATCTAAATTAAATATGAAAAAAGATAATTACTATAAAAAGATAAAAAAATACATAAATAAAAAATATAAAAGCTTAAAAATTAAAAGCAAAAGCATTAAGAAGAAAGGACAAAAATTATATAAAAATAAATTTTATCTAATTAGTTTCATTACTGTTTTATTTATTTTTATTCTAGCATTTGTGGGATTTTTTATTGGAAGAAGTTCTACATCTATGGATAGAACCTTAGATAATTTTTCATATGCAGTTAAATCATCTGATGTATCTAGCCTTAGAAAAATAGTTAGGGATAATAATAAAAAAATAAAAAAAGAATCATTGAAACCATTAATTAATTATTATGACGAAAATTCATTGAAAATTGATGCCACAATTAATAAGCTTAAAAATTCTGGAGAAAGTGATGATTTTAAGCTTGTAAAAAAAGACTATTTGTTTTTTTCAAAATATTATCTTGAAATAAAAAAATATAAAATTACAATTAACAGTAATTTTCAAGAAGGAATGTTTTATTTGTCTTCAAAAGATGATAAAATAGATAGTGAAAATATTAACAAAATAAAATCTGGTGAAAGTATAAAGGATGTTTATCCGGGAGTATACACAATAAAAGGTAATTTACCTAGCGATTATTCTACTATTGAGTCATCAAAGGATATTTTAATTATGTCAGATAAAATTGACAGTTTAGACTTTAATGCTGTAAATTTAAATGTTGAGTCAGATTTTAAAGATGCAGAAATATACATAAATGATCAAGATACTTTAATAAAAGTATCTGATAATGAAAAAGTCGGGCCTATTTTGGCAGATGGATCTAATTTAGTACATATTGAAACAGATAGTCCTTTTGGAATACTAAAAAGTGAAGAAAAGGAAATTACAAATGTTCCTACAATAAAACTTAATGCAGTTATTGAAAGTAATGAAATTTATGATGATATAGAAGAAAAGGTAAAGGATTTTTATAAAAGTGTTTTTAGAGCATTAAATAATGAAAATAAAGATGAAATTAAAGAAAGTACAGACTTAGTAAAACAAAAGATATTTAATATATTGAGCGAGAAATACTTCATACTTAAAAATAAGTATGATATAACAAATATTAATATTGATAAAGAAAAGAGTCTGCTTTATTATGAGGAAAATGAATATAAGGGTACTATAGTTGTTATTATTGATTATGATGTAAGTAAGAAAATTTTTAATATTAATAAAACGAAAAATACTAAAAACTTTTTTACAAGAATTATTTATAAAGATGATAGTTGGATAATTGAAGATATTGATAATTTTGAACTATAACAAATTTATGAGGTAAAATAATATGAAAAAAGATAAAATAAAAAGCAATATAACAATTAATTTTGAAGATAAATATAATCTATTAAAGGATGGCCCTGATTATGAAGATTATTCAAAAAATTACATAGAGGATAAAACTAATAAAAATTGCCAGTGTTGTGGTAATTGTTGCAAAAAGAAATGAAATTTCTTTAAGGAGGGAAATAGTTTTGGCAAAACCTAGTATATTTAGTAGGGATTATGAACGTAAGATGAAACGTAGAAAGAGAAATATAACAATTGTAGCTATACTTGCTATAATAATTTTTGTTGCACTATTTATTAAATTTGAAGTTGCAAATGCTGATTTTTCAAATTTAAGATCAAGTATTCAAGCTTGGGTTGATAGTGGAAAACCAGAAGAAGAACCTAAGGAGGATACAAACAAGGAAGAAGAAGTACCAGAACCAGTAGAAGAAAAACCAAAAGATTTATCTTATGATTTTACTACTCCTAATGGCTCAATAATAAAAGCAAAATATCAAGAAAGTAATGGAGTGAAAAATTTTCAAGGTATTGAAGTTCCAGCAGGGGTTACATATTCATTAAGTCCATCTATGACAAAAGTTGTAATTATAGATCAAAATCAAAATGTAATACTTGGAAATATTGATGGAACTACAAAAGATTTAAGTAAATATACTTATACAGATAAAAGAGGTAATGTGTATAATAAAGATGAAATTTTAGCAAAGTATCCAGAAAATATATGGTGTAATAGTATAAAATTTATTGATGATAATACACTTATATATTTCAGTAATTTGCCTTATGTAGGTGCAGGGGTTCAAGATAAGTACTTTTGGATGATGAATACTGAAACTATGCAAGAACAAATGCTTACAGGTCTTATAGGTACTAATGTTTCAATTGGAAATTTAGATTCAGTAAATGGAATTGAAGTTTCAGTAAATGGATATAATTATTATATAAAGGCTGATGGCAGTTGTGTTCAAAAAGATGATATAGGAGCAAATAGTCAATATAATACAGGATTAAATGGTCAATATAGTCAAGAAACTAATGAGAATAACTATTAAATTTATAAAAATATGAAATGTTAACACAAAATAAGTATAAAATTTTTATAATAATTTGAAAATAAATATCATTATGTGTTATAATAATCAAGTCTATGAATAAGATGTAAATAACTATTTTAGGAGGAATTATAGAAGATGGAAGCTAAAATGGAAAAAATAGAAGCTAACGTTGTAAAATTTGATGTAAAGGTAGAAGCTGAAAAGTTTGATGCAGCTTTAAAGAAAGCATATAATAAAAATAAAATGCACTTTAATGTTCAAGGTTTCAGAAAAGGAAAAGTGCCAATGGCAATGGTTAAGAAATTCTATGGAGTAGAAGTTCTTTATGATGATGCTGTTAATTATTTAGTACAAGAAACATATCCACAAATAATTGATGAAAATAACATAAAACCAGTTGATTATCCAAAAATAAACATAGTAGAAATTGGTGAAGGAAAAGACTTAAATTATACAGCTGAAGTTACAGTTTATCCAGAAGTTGAACTTGGACAATATAAAGGTTTAGAAGTTGAAAAGAAAGAATATGAAGTTAAAGATGAAGAAATAGAAGAAAGATTAAAATCTATGCAAGAAAAGAACGCAAGAATTGAAACTAAAGAAGATGGAACTGTTGAAAAAGGTGACATAGCTGTTATAGATTTTAAAGGATTTGTTGATGGAGTAGAATTTGAAGGTGGAGAAGGAAAAGATTATTCTCTTGAAATAGGTTCAGGTTCATTTATAGATAATTTTGAAGATCAATTAGTAGGAGCAAAAGCTTCAGAAGAAAGAGATGTAAATGTAACTTTCCCTGAAAATTATGGAAAAGAAGATTTAAATGGTAAAAAAGCTTTATTCAAAGTAACTGTTAATGAAATTAAAGTTAAAGAATTACCAGAATTAAATGACGAATTTGCAAAAGATGTTTCAGAATTTGATACTTTAGATGAATTAAAGAAAGATATTAAAGAAAAAATGGTTGAAGCTAATAATAATAAAGCAAAGGCTGAACTTGAAGAAGCAGTTATTTCAGCAGCAATTGAGAGCACAAAGATGGATGTTCCAGCTGTAATGGTTGAAAATGAAATAGATGCTATGGTTAAAGACTTAGAAAATAGATTAAAATATCAAGGTTTAACTTTAGAACAATACATGGAATACACTGGTAACACAACTGATAAAATGAGAGATTACATGAGAGAAAATGCTGATAGAAAAGTTAAAGCTGATATAGTGTTAGATGCTATTTCAAAGGCAGAAAATGTAGAAGCAACTGATGAAGAAGTTAAACAAAAGGCAGAAGAAATTGCAAAAATGTATTCTGCAAAGGCTGATGACAAGATGGTAGATATGCTAGTTAAAGCACAAAGACCAATGCTTGAAAATGATATTAAAATTAGAAAGACAATTGATTTATTAGTTGAAAATTGTAAAACAAAATAGCATTTACATTAATAAGTAAATAAATAGTATTTTAATATAAGTAATTGCCAGAAAAAATTTTCTGGCAATTATTTAAATTACTATTAACAAATTTATTTTATGAATGTATAATGAAATAAAATGTATTATTAGAGTTATTTCAATATTATGGCTATAAATATTAAGTAGCTTTATGAGGAGGTAGAAAATATGGCATTAGTACCTATGGTTGTAGAACAAACTGGACGAGGAGAAAGATCATATGATATTTTTTCAAGGCTTTTAAAAGACAGAATAGTAATGTTAAGTGGTGAAGTTACAGATGATTCTGCAAATTTAATAGTTGCACAATTATTATTCTTAGAAAGTGAAGATCCAGATAAGGATATATGTCTTTATATAAACAGCCCAGGTGGTTCAGTAACTGCTGGAATGGCAATTTATGATACAATGAATTATATTAAACCAGATGTATCAACTATATGTATGGGAATGGCTGCATCAATGGGAGCCTTCTTATTAACTAGTGGTGCAAAAGGAAAGAGATTTGCACTTCCTAATTCAGAAATTATGATTCATCAACCATTAGGAGGATTTCAAGGTCAGGCAACTGATATTGATATTCATGCAAAGCATGTATTACGTATTAAAGAAAGATTAAATAAGATTTTAAGTGAAAATACTGGTAAACCTTATGAAACTATCTGTGAAGATACAGAAAGAGATAATTTCTTTGGTGCAAGTGAAGCTGTTGAATATGGATTAGTTGATAAAGTAATAAGTAGAAATGAAATTGGGAATGATAAAAGTAAATAAAATTATATAATTTTATAATTAGTTTGTGAGGTGAATCAATGGCTAAGTATGATGAAAAGAAACAATTAAAGTGTTCTTTTTGTGGTAAAAATCAAGATCAGGTAAAAAGGCTTATTGCTGGACCTGGTGTTTATATATGTGATGAATGTATAGAACTTTGTTCAGAAATTATAGCAGATGAAACTGAAGAAACAGTTGAATTTGAATCAAATATACTTTCAAAACCACAAGAAATTAAAGCATATCTTGATGACTATGTAGTAGGTCAAGAAAGAGCTAAGAAGGCTTTATCTGTTGCTGTATATAATCATTATAAAAGAATTAGCTCAAACGAAGCTACTAAAGATGATGTAGAGATTCAAAAGAGTAATATATTACTTTTAGGACCTACTGGTTCTGGTAAAACATTTTTAGCTCAAACTTTAGCTAAGTTTTTAAATGTTCCATTTGCAATTGCTGATGCAACAACATTAACTGAAGCTGGATATGTTGGGGAAGATGTTGAAAATATACTTTTGAGATTAATTCAAAATGCAGATTATGACATAGAAAGAGCTGAAAAAGGTATAATTTATATTGATGAAATTGACAAAATTGCTAGAAAGTCTGAAAATCCTTCAATAACTAGAGATGTATCTGGTGAAGGAGTACAACAAGCACTTTTAAAAATTTTAGAAGGAACTGTTGCTTCTGTTCCACCACAAGGTGGTAGAAAACATCCTCATCAAGAATTTATTCAAATAAACACTTCTAACATACTATTTATATGTGGCGGTGCTTTTGATGGTGTTGATAAAATAATAGAAAAAAGAACTAGAAAAAGTACTATGGGATTTGGTGCTGATATTCAATCTAAAGAAAATAAAGATGTTGGAAGCCTTTTTAAAGAAATTGAACCAAGTGATTTGTTAAAATTTGGTTTAATTCCTGAATTTGTAGGTAGACTTCCAATAGTAGTTACTTTAGATTCTCTAGATAATGATGCATTAGTTAATATTTTAAGTAAACCTAAAAATGCATTAGTAAAGCAGTATAAAAAGTTATTTGAACTTGACAATGTAGAACTTGAATTTACTGATAAAGCTTTAAAAGCAATAGCTAATAAGGCAATTGAAAGAAAAACAGGTGCAAGAGGATTAAGAAGTATAATAGAAGATATAATGACTGAAATAATGTTTGATATTCCATCTAATGATAGAATTTCAAAAGTAGTTATTACAGAGCCAACTATTACAGAAAAGGAAAAGCCAGAAATTCAGATGGTTCCTGAAGGCGAAACTAGACCAGTTTTGAAAGCTAAAAAGTCTAAACTGAAAAAAGGTGTAGAAACTGCTTAAAAGTGTGATATTTTATCACACTTTTTTTCTTAAATATTCTAAATGAAGTTATTTTATGATATACTAATTAAGTCCAAATAATTTTATTGGATATGGATGGAGGGAAGAAGATGAACCAAAAGAATTTAAGACTACCATTAATTCCTCTTAGAGGACTTACAATTTTCCCTAATATGGTATTACATTTTGATGTTGGTAGAGATAAATCAGTAGAAGCTATAGAAGCTGCCATGAAAAATAATGAAACTATTTTTTTGGTATCTCAAAAAGATTCTGAAATTGAAAATCCAACAACAGATGAAATTAGTCGTATAGGTACAATAAGTACTATTAAACAAATAATAAAACTTCAAGGGAAAACCCTTAAGGTACTTGTAGAAGGTAAATCAAGAGGTAGAATAAAGAGATATTATAAAAATGATAAATACTTTGAAGCGTCTATTGAACCAATAGTAGAAGAAGACTATAGAGATGATCCTAAAGTTCAAGGCTATTTTAATACATTAAAAGAAGTATTTATTCAATTTATTAATCTTGCAGGGGAAAGTAACCCTGAAATGATTAAAGGTATAGAAAAAGAAGATAATGTAAATGACTTTGTAGATATGGTATCAAGTTATGTTCCAATTCGTGAAGAGAAAAAGCAAATTATCTTAGAAAGTCTTGATATTTTTGTTAGAGTTGAGGAACTTTTAAAGTGTCTTCATGATGAAATTGAAATAATAAAAGTTCAAAAAACATTAGCCACAAAAATGAAAAAAAGCGTAGATGATTCTCAAAAGGAATATTATCTAAAAGAGCAAATGAAGTTTATTCAAGAAGAGCTTGGAGAAGATGATGAAGAAACTAAGCTTATAAAAAAATATGAAAAACAAGTTTCAGAACTTAAGGCACCAAAAGAAATTAAGGAAAAGGCTGAGTATGAGTTAGGCAGATTAAAAAATATGAATGCTTCTTCTAGTGAAGGAAATACTATAGAAAGTTATTTAGACTGGCTACTTGGTGTGCCTTGGAATAAAACTACAAAGGAAAAGCTAGATATTGTAAAAGCAAGAGAAATTTTAGATAAACAACATTATGGACTTGAGGATGTTAAAGATAGAATTATTGAATATTTAGCAGCTAAAAAAATAAGTGGTTCTTTAAAAGGCCCTATACTTTGCCTTGTGGGACCTCCAGGAGTAGGTAAAACTTCTATTGCAAAATCTATAGCTTATGCAATAAATAGAAAATACTTTAGAATGTCTCTTGGGGGTATAAGAGATGAAGCTGAAATTAGAGGTCATAGAAGAACATATGTAGCTGCAATTCCAGGAAGAATTGTTTATGGATTAAAAGAAGCAAAATCCATGAATCCTCTTATTGTATTAGATGAGATAGACAAGCTTAGCCAAGATTACAAAGGAAATCCAGCAGATGCATTACTTGAAGTATTAGATAGTGAACAAAACAATACTTTTAGAGATAATTTCTTAGAAGTTCCTATTGATTTGTCAAAAGTTATGTTTATTACAACAGCTAATAGCCTTGATACAATTCCAAGACCACTTCTTGATAGAATGGAAGTTGTTGAAGTTTCAGGCTATACTTATGAAGAAAAATTTCATATAGCTAAGGATTTCTTAATACCTAAGCTTTACAAAGAATATAATATTTCTAGTAAAACTATTAAAATTTCTGATGAATCAATAAAGGAAATTATTGATGGATATACAAGAGAATCAGGTGTTAGAAGTCTTGAAAGAACTATTGCTTCTTTAATGAGAAAATCTATGGCAAAAATTCTTAAAGAGAATAAAAAATCAATAGCAGTAAATACTAAAATGGTAACATTGCTTTTAGGTGAACGTAAATTTGATTATGATAAAGTTCAAAAAAGTGAAGTTGGAGTTGTAAATGGTATGGCATGGACAGCTTATGGTGGTGATACTCTTAAAATAGAGGCTGCTGTTATGGAAGGAACAGGTAAACTTCAGCTTACAGGTAAACTTGGTGATGTTATGCAGGAATCTGCTAAGGCTGCATATTCTTATGTTAGAGCAAATTGCAGCAAGTATGGTATAGATAAAGATTTTTATAAAAATAAGGATATTCATATTCATGTACCAGAGGGCGCTGTACCTAAAGATGGTCCATCAGCAGGTGTTACTATGGTAACAGCTTTAGTATCTGCTCTTACTAAAAAAGAAGTTAAATCAAATGTTGCTATGACAGGAGAAGTTACATTAACAGGAAGAGTTTTACCAATTGGAGGTTTAAAAGAAAAAACTCTTGCAGCTTATAGAGCCGGAGTTGATACTATAATAATTCCAAAGGAAAATGAAAGAGATATTAAAAAAATTCCTGTATCAATTAGAAAAAAAATTAAAGTAATTACTGCTGAAAAAGTTGATACTGTCGTAAAAAATGCAATAGCTGGAGAGGATATTAATGATAATTAAAACTAGTGAATTTATTATTTCTGCAGTAAAAAGAAATCAATATCCTGTAGATAATAGAGTTGAAATAGCTTTTGTAGGTCGTTCTAATGTTGGTAAAAGTTCTATTATAAATGCTCTTACTAATAGAAGAAAACTTGCAAAAGTAAGTCAGACACCAGGAAAAACAAGGCTTATAAATTTCTTTTTAATAAATAATGATTTTTATCTTGTGGATTTGCCAGGTTATGGATATGCCAAGGTATCTAAAAAGGAAAAGGAAAGCTGGGGAAAAACTATAGAAACATATCTTCATGGAAGGGAACCCTTAAAAAGAGTAGTTTTATTAGTTGATTCAAGGCACAAGCCAACAGCTGATGATATTATGATGCATGAATGGATAAAGCATTATGGATATGATGTTATAGTTGTTGCAACAAAAAGTGATAAGCTTTCTAATAATGAACTTCCAAAAGCTAAAAAGCTTATAAAAGAAACTTTAAAGCTTGAAAAAAATGATAAGTTATATTTCTTTTCCTCTTTAAATAAGAAAGGGAAAGAAGAACTTATAGATAATTTATTTTTAGACTTATCAGAAGAAGGTAAAGTAAATTTAGAAGATGAATAGGGAATAAGCATTATTTTTGCAAAGGCAAAAAATAATGCTTATTTTTTATCACTTAATGGAATAATTTTACAATAGGCTAATATAATATAAATGTAAGTGATTAAGACAGTCTTTTAAGGACAAGTTTCTAAATTTAATTATTAGGAGTAAGAAATATGAGAAGTAAAAGGATAAAAAGGAAAAAGGACAAAAGTATTTTGGGAAGGATTATAAAAATAATAAATATATTATCTAATATTATTTTTACTTTGCTCATATTATTCTTTATGGTCTTTTGTGTATTTTTAATTAATGCAAAGGTAAAGGGAAAGCAGCCTGAAATACTAGGATATAGATTTTATGGAGTTTTAACTGGCAGTATGGAACCTAATATATGTGCAGGAGATCTTGTAGTAACTAAAAATACAGATATAGACAATATAAAAATTGGAGATGTTATTACTTTTACTTCAAGAGAATCTAACAATACTGTTACTCACAGGGTAGATTCTATTGCAGTTTCAAATAATATAAATTTAATTACAAAGGGAGATGCAAATAATATACAAGATAGTGGTTTTGTGGATTCTGACCATTTAATAGGTAAGGTAGTTAAGGTTATACCTGGATTTGGTACTATTCTTAAATTTCTTAATGAACATAAGGTTATCATTATGTCAGTGATAATAGGATTAATACTGCTTTGGACAATTGCAATTAAGCTTTTAAAAAAAGACAAGGCAGTTAAGTGTAGTGATGGTGGTAATAATTAAATTTATTATATTAATTATTATAATATTTATAAAACATCGGGGGTATTAAGATGAATAAGAGAAAAATTGTAACACTATTAGTGGCAGGGACATTAACAGTAGGAGTTGTAGGAGGAACTTTGGCATATTTTACATCTCAAGATTCTGTTGTTAACCAATTCGAAACAAAGGGAGGTAATATTGGTGATGATCCAAATAGCGGAATTGACATAAACGAATACTTTCCAGAACAGGATAAATTATTACCAGGTGATACAAGACCAAAACTTGTACAGGTTAAAAACTTAGCAAATTATGACCAATTTATTAGAGTTAAATTAACACCAAAATGGATGAATTTGGATAGACAAGGTAATCATGTAGATGTTTCTAAAGATGAAAAACCTTCATGGTGGTTATCTGAAACATCATCACCAGATATTAATGTTGTAAAATTAAACTTTAGTGAAAATGCTTTTGTGGATGGTGAAAATGGATATTGGCTAAAAGGTAATGATGACTATTATTATTTTATAGGAAAAGTAAGAGCTAATAATGAAAATGGAGATTTAGAAAATACTTTGACTACTTCTTTATTAAGATCAGTTAGTTTAGAGTTAGGTTTAGGAAATGAATATAAAAATGCAATATTTGATGTGGATGTAGATGCAGAAGCTGTACAGGCTAAAAATAGTGCATTTGCACAGCAATTTAAAGGTGCTGGAGATGCTGTTCTTAGTAAATTGGCTGTTCTACAAGAAGATAAGATTCATTCAGTAGGCGTAGGAAATGAACAATATGAAGGAGAAGGAACTAAAACTCAACCAACATCTCAAGAAGTATATAAATAATAAAATAAACAATAAATAAAGGGCTTGCATTTTTTGTATGCCCTTTATTTTCTTTAATTAAAGTGGCAAAGGAGGCTTAAAAGTGAAAAAAAATAAAGGCAGCATTTTAAGTGCCATATTTAGTTTTACTGCACTGTTTATTATTATTTCAGGTATAACTGTTTTGGCAGATGATACAGTACCTTCTAATGTAATTCTTGATGGAAATGCAAATGGAATTGTCTTTATACCTGGTGATGAACTTTTTTTAGAAAATAAGGATATGCTTCCTGGTGATACTATATCAAGAAGTATGACCATTAGAAATAGAAGAGATGATTCTTATAAATTATATTTAAGAGCAGAAAAAATGACAGAAGATAAGGAAGACGATTTATTTAATGTTTTAAGCTTAAAAATAACATATAAGGGGAAAATTATTTATGAGGGAAATGCATCAGGAATAGATGGTATGAGCAGTAATATTGACCTTGGAATTTTTAATCCAGGTGATGTTAAAGAACTTCAGGCTCAGGTTAATTTTGATAAAAATGCAGGTAATGAATATAAAAACAAAATTGCTAAAGTTAAATGGATATTTACTGCAGTAGGTGATAATGAAAATATAGAAAAACCTGTAAATAATTATATACAAACTACAAAGAATATAAATACTCCAGTTAACAATATTATTACAAAATTTAAAACTGGTGATCCTTTTGCAATATTATTTTTGGTGATTTTCATGTTATGCTTTTTGTTAGCATCTTACTTTGCAATAAAAGGTGTATTAAATAGGAGGGGTAGAAATGAAAGAAACTAGATTATGTAAATATAAAAAAAACAAAGTAAAAATAATGCCCCTTGTATTTATAATATCCACTATATTTCTTTTTCAAGTAATATTATTTCCAAGTATTAAAGGAAAAAATATTTTAGCTAGTGATTCAAGTAGTGAAGGTGAATATGAAAATATAGATGTAAATTGGAGCAGAACACCAGAGGATGATAGAATAAAAATACACGGAAATAATTTTAATGATAATACTGAAGTTTCTAAAAAAGGTGTATTTAGAATAAATAAGCCAACACCTGAAAATCCTCAATATTATACTTTGGGATATTTAGAGAAAATATTAGATCCAGCAGAAAATAAAAATGTATGGGATGGAAAAAACAAAAACAATAGATATTATAATGATTATGTAAGTAGAATATCAGAGGATAATTTGGCTAAGTACCCGGACTTTGCTACATGGAGGTTTTTTGGAAATGATCATCAAGAGCTTGAATGGAGAATGTTTAAAGGAACTTTCAATTTATCAGATATTGGAGATAAAAAAGTATTTGTAGGTTTAAATAATAAAAGTCTTATATTTCCAATAAATGATATAGTTATTATTTTAGTAGATGGTAAAGTTACAAAGATGAATTTTTCAAACCATGTTTATAATGGAGCAATGTATATAAATGGTCAAAAATTAGAATTTACTCCACTATATTGGAATGAAAAAAAAGAAAAACCTGCATGTACAAATAGTAGTCATTTAAATGAATGTATTAACACAGATTATTGGCATGCTCATTTAGATGAATCAACAAATCGAGATGGAGAAAATTTAAGACTTGGAGATATTACAAGTTATTTAAAAGATGGAAATAACCATACTATAGAAATACTTGCAGCAGATCTTTGTGGTGGAGGCGGTATGTCAAAGCTAGAAGTTTATTGTGCTGATGAACCAGATTATTCTTTAGAAAAAGATGCTTATATAAAAGATAATGAAGGAAACAATAAGGATTTAGTTAGTGGTGATGATGAAAATAAAATAGAGGAAGATACTGATGTTTATTATACTTTTTCTATAAAAAATAATAAAAATAAAAAATTTAGTAATGCTAATATTACATTTCAAGATGATAATTTGAAAGTAAAAATAACAAATGATGGAGTATATTTAGATAAAAATAATGATGGAAATTATGATAAAAATGAAGAAATTCAAGATTATAGTGATTTGAAAATAACAAGCAATGGTATTACTAAAGAAGGTAAAGAAGCGTTAGATTTGTTAAAGGTTCTTCCTGAAAATAGTAATTATAATGAAAGTATTAAAGTAGATTTTCCAAGTATTCTTAAGCACAAAATAAGTGAAGAAGATGCAAAATCAGGTGAATATAAAAATACAGTAAAATCTTATGTGTCTTATTTAGGTGGAGGTCTTACTATGGCAAAGGAAGCAGAATTTATAGTAAAGACTAAAGAAATTGAAGAATTTAATATATCAGTTAATAAAACAATAAAAAAGTATATTAGAAATGATACTGAAGAAGTAGATGAAATTGAAGATACTAAATTTTTACCAGGAGATAAAATATTTTTTAATATATTAATTAAAAATAATTCTAATAGAGAGATAAAAAAATTAAAATTAGAAGATACACTTTCTAATGAACTTGGGGAAATAATAAAAGATAATAATTGGACCATTGAATCACCTGAAGATTTTGATGTGAATAATTTCAACTTAGAAGGCAAAGAAGAAGTTAATATAGTAATAAGTTATGATCTTTTAGAACCAAAGGCAAAAAAAGAGGCTTATTACTTAAAAAATAAAGTAATAGTAAGCAAAAATAATGAATATGAAGAATCTGAAATAAATTTTGAAATAGAAAGGCCATCATTAAAGATTAAAAAGATATTAGATAATGAAGGTATAAATGAGGAAAATGAAGAAAAAACTTATTCTGTAAGTATAAAAGGCAGTGATGATTCTTTATATAATTTAGAAGCACAATTAAATAAAGAATATTTAATTAAAGATTTATTTTATGGAGTAAAATATACTATATCAGAAATTGTGCCTATGAATTATACTGATTTTGCCATTAAAAATAGCAAGCTAGTAAATTTAAATAAAAATATAAAAATAACAAACAGTAGTTTAGTAGAAGAAAATGTCAGCAATATAAAAGATAAAGATATTATTTATATTATAAATAAGAAAATATCAAATAGAAATTTTTATGATGATGATGTAAAAGTAAATACAATAGAGTCATTACAAATAGGGGCAGGTGACAAATAATGAAGAAAAAAAACAAAGTAACTGCAATTATTATCTCTTTAATTCTTATAACTGCAGCAATTGCCCTTGGGGTAACACTTGCATCATTTTCATCAAAAGATAGTGTGAAAAATAACTTTTTAGTAGGAAGTATAAAAACAGAAATAAATGAGAATTTTGATCCAGTAACAGGTTACAAGGAAGTTTGGACAGAAAATCCTATTGATACAGATTCATTAGTAAGAGTAAGTATAAATGTAAGATTATTTGATCCTAATAATCCACAGGAAGTTAAAGCAATTGATATGGAGAAAATTAAGCTTAATTTTATGGATAACTATAGTGATTACTGGTATAAAGGCAATGATGGATACTATTACTATAAAAAAGTATTAAAAGGAACAAAAGAAGGGGCTTATGAAAAATCAAGAACAGAATCCTTATTAAAATCTGTAGAAATTTCTAGAGATTATAAAGAAACTATAAAAGATATGGAAATTAAAATTGATGTAAAATCTGAAGCAGTTCAAGCTACAAAAATTGTTTTTCAAGATGAACATGGAATGAAAACAAAATATGCTTTTGAAGATAATTGGATTAAAATTAATGATAATGTTCTTCAAAATATATTAAAAGAAGCTGTTGATAAAAATTATTAAAAACTTTATTAAAAAGTCTGTCTCCTTAAGTAGTAGGCAGATTTTTTTTGACTACTAAAATAAAAAAATGGTGTCAAATAATGTTGTTTAGAATAAGATATAGTATAAAAATTAATTATTTTATTCTTAGGAGGAAATAATATGGAGATTAATGATATTATTAATGGATTAAATAATAATTCTAGTGATAACTGTTCTTCTGGCAATAATTGTAGCTGCAATAATAGCGGTAATTGCTGTGGGTGCAATAATGGATGTAATGGGTTAGGAAATTTCGGAAACTGCGGTTTTGGAGGCGGCTTTGGCGGCTGGTGGATATGGATAATTCTTTTATTCTTCTTCTTTGGATGGGGAGGAAATGGCTGCGGCGGCTATGGCGGCTGGGGTGGTAATAACTATGGTTATGGTGGATATGGTAACTATTATATGCCATGTTGTTGCTGCTGCAATAGTGGAAAAAAGAAAAAGAATGATGGATGCAACAATTGCTGTGGATGTAACAGTTGCTGCTGTTGCTGCAACAATATGATGAATGGATATGGTAATAATGGCGGTAATAATGGATTCTTTGGTGGAGCATGGTGGCTATTCTTATTAGTTCTTTTATTTATATGTTCTGGAGATAGTTGCGGCGGAGGATGTTTTGGAGATAGCTGTGGTTGTGGCTGCTAGAGAGATAAAAAAACAATATAAGGAGAGGGATAAGCTATGTCAAAGAAAAAACACAAAGATAATTCCTGTAAATGTTGCTGCGTAATGACACCTTATGGCATGCAACCAGCATGTTGTTGTGATTGTTGTTGTAATAGCTGTTGTTGTAATAATTGTTGTTGCTGCAATAATATGATGAATGGCTATAATAATAATTATGGAAACAATGGAATCTTTGGTGGCTGCAATAATGGCTGTTGGGAAGCTATAATTTTTTGGTTAATAGCCTGTGGTGCAGGATTATTAAATACTAGTTCAATTTTAATAATATTACTATTCTTACTATATGGATGGAGCGGCAATGGTTGTGGCTGCCAAAATGGTCTATTTGGTATATAGTAAAGTTAGGTGGAGGATGAAAAAAACATCCTCCAAAAATTATAGCAAAAATTAAAAATGTACATATAATAAAGTAAAGAAATAATGGAGGCAGATTTATGTCTAAAAGAAGGCATAAGGACAGAAATAGAAATATGAATAATCAGAACTTTGGTTATTCATGGCGAAATAATATGCGAGGACCTATGAATAATCCATTTGGCATAACCCCTCAGCAGCTTTTATCTATGTTTGGTGGCAATATTGATATGAATAGAATTAATAACATATTATCATCAATGAATAGAGAAGGATATGATATAAATGGATTACATGAAGAAATGAAAAACCATAATTTTAATAATGGTATGAAGTATAATAATAATCCACAAAACGAAAAAGAACATAATTCTAATGATTTAGAGAAAAGTAACAATTTAAATAATAAAGATGTAAAAAGTATTTTAGAAAAAGCAAAAATAAAAAAAATAGATGAAGACAATATGAAATTTTTAATTAATTTAAAACAAATTGTAGATTTGAAAAAGCAAGTGTTTATAGATAATATAATTGATATATTACTTAAATAAATGAATAAAAAAAGAAAAAAAGGTAATACTAATAATTGTACAGGAGAAATTCTCCTGGCTAAATAAAAGCTTACCTTTAGGCAATTATTTAGTACCCCCCCATCCCCCTTTTAGGCCACTATTATTTAGTGGTCTTTTTTATATGTTGTATATAAATTTAATTCCTTGTTATTATTAGTAATAGATGATATTTTAAATGTATCTTGGCATTTTTCTGTTATTACATTAAATATTATTTCTTTTTTATATGAATCATCTTTTCCAAGGGGATATTTTTCAAAGGATAAAGTCCATTTTATTGATTTTAATTCTCCCTTTGAATCATAGGAATTATTTTCAAAATAAGCATTTTGAAAGCTGTAATGATTATATTCTTTATTTAAATTCCATAAAATTCCGAGTTCTTCAGATGATATATTAGGACTAAAAATATCATTTGTTTCATTAATTTCATAATCAGCTTCTATAATATTAACAAGTTTAAGCATTGCATCAATATCTGGTATATCATGAGAATTTTTAGTTATATCTTTTTTCTTATTAGATATAATCATAAAAGAGTCTTTAGAATTATTTCCGCAAGAGGAATTTAATGAAAAACACTCAGGTGTTTTTGAAGTATTTAAATTAAGAATACCAAAAATATTATTGTTACTTTCATATTTTTTTTCAAGCATATCATTATTGAAGGAAAATACCATAATGCAATTTTTATTAGAATTTTCCATGGCTTCTACTATAATATCATAGGAATTTTTTCGAGATATTTTTTTAAAGTATACTTTAATAGGCCAGGATTTTGCTGAGATAATAGTTTTTGATTGAAAAAAATCATTAAGACAAAAAGTTTTCTTGTTTAAATTTAAATATATTTTTGAGTTTTTTATATAAGCATTATCTACAATTCCATCACCATTAATATCTAGTGATATTGATGAAGTATCATTTTCACTAAGTGTTAAAAGAGATTTCCCAGAGGTTTTGTTAATTGGGTAATATATAATTAAAAATGTCATAATAAGAATAAATGATAAAATTGCTTGTATATAATTGTTTTTTAATAACAAATGGTTCATAAAAAAATCACCTCATAAATTTATATGAGATGATTTTTAGATTATGAATTTTTGCAATTAGTACATACTCCGTAAAAATAAACCTTATTGTATAAAATATCAAAAGAAGTATAATCTTTAGCCTTACTATTTAAATGGTTAAAAGATAAATCGCCAAGATCATCAACCTTTCCACACTTTATACATTGAATGTGAGGATGAGGCTCTGCATTACCATCATATCTAAAATTTCCTTCTCCTACATTAATTTCTTGAATTAAATCAACTTCAGCTAAAGTTTTTAAAGCTTTGTAAACAGTAGCTAAGCTCATAGTAGGATATTCTTTATGTAAGGCATTATAGATTGTTTCTGCAGTTGGATGAGCTGTTGTACCCATTAAATATTTATAAACAGCAAGTCTTTGAGGAGTTAACTTAAGTTTTTTATCTTTAAAAATTGAGATAATATCATCCATAATAATCACTCCTTTATATTTGTAATTGATTATACAAAAAACTTCTACAAAAAGCAAGTGGTTTTTAAAAGATAGTTATTATTATAAAATAAAACTATGATTAATAAAAATTATTAATGAATAATTACTTTTAAATTAAATGTTTATGTAAATAACTAATTTATTCATTCATTTGCATTTATGTTAAAGTGGTGATAAACTTAACATATTAAGTATAATAATATATGTTATTGTTATTTATAGGAGAAAGAACATAAGGAAGTGTTATATATGGCTAAGTATAAAGTTGGAGATGAACTTATAATAGTAAATGATCCTAATAAGGAAAAAGAGAAGTTAAAGAAACTTACCCATCTTACAGTAGAAGATGATTATGCAAATCTTTCTTGGGGCATTAAGATAATTAATGTTGAGTATGATAAACCTAATGTTACATTAACTTACAGAAATGTAGCAGGAGAAAAAAATAAAGTTTTTGCAGTATGTAAGGATATAGAAACTTTTGACAGAGAAAAAGTCCTTGAAAAGGCATTGTTAAAAGCCTTTTTAAATGAAATTATTGATATTTCAGTTGTAAAGAATAGTAAAATAAAATAGTTTTTTTAAATAACAAGGTATTAAAATATCTTGTTATTTTTTTGTGAAATATTATCAAAAATTTTAATAATAATTAAAATAATGTTCATATGAAAATAGACACTATCAATTTGAAATAATGTATAATAAACTTAAATAGGTATAAAAAATGTAATTATAAAGAAGTAGGAGAAGTAATATGGATATATTTTTTGCAAGACAAGGTGTTTATAATAAAAATAAAAAAGTAGAAGCATTTGAATTAAAATTTTACAATAGTAATACAGTAAGCAATGAAGATAGTGATAATGCCAAATTGCAGCTACTGTGTAGCTGTGGTACAATTGGAATTAGTCATTTTACAAGTAGCAAAAAAGCTTTTGTGCAGTTTAATGAAATAGCTATCCTTGAAGACATTCCATCACTTCTTGGTCGTGAAGTAATTATAGTTGACATTTCAGAAGATTTTATATTAAATTCAGAAACTTTAGAAGCATTAAAAGAACTTAAGGAAGATGGTTATACTATTTCTATGTATAATATATCTAATATTGACAAGATAAAAGAATTTAAAAATTTTATTGATATTTATAAAATTGATTTTAGTGTTCTTTCTAAGGAAAAGAGAATATATTTAAAAAATCATATTTCAAGTATTAATAGTAAAGCTATGTTTATGGCTATTAATGTGGATAATGAAATGCAGTATAATGATTCAGTGAAAGAAGGGTATACATATTTTCAAGGCTCATTTTTTGGGAAAAGTGAAAGAGTGATGGATAAGGACATTACAGCCAGAAATGTAAATAGATTTAACATAATTCTTGAACTTTTAAAAGATAATTTTGATATAGATAAAATTGAATTTATAATTAAGTCAGATGTGGGTATTAGCTATAAGCTTATGAGATTTTTAAATTCTGCAGCTTTTTCCTTTGTACAAAAAATTAGTTCTATAAGACAAGCTATAATGCTTCTTGGACGTGAAGAACTTAGAAAATGGCTAACATTAATAGTAATAAGTGAAATGCAGATAGATAGTAATGAAGAATTAAGTAATAATACTATTATAAGAGGAAGACTTTGCGAGCTTATATGTGATAAGATATCTAAGGAAAAGAAATCTCATGCATTTATAGTTGGTTTATTTTCTAATTTAAATGAATTTATTAATATGGATATGGAAAGTATCGTAAGTGAACTTCCAATAGATAATGATATAAAGGATGCACTTCTTGGAAAAGAAAACGCTCTTGGGAATATTTTAAGTTTAGTAAAAGCATATGAAGTAATGGACAGTGAAAAAATGGATTTTTTAACTGATAAATTATCATTAAATAAAAAAGAATTGTTGCAAATGTACCTTGATTCCATTGATTGGTTAAATGAATTAACAATTAGTTTAAAATAATTTAACTTTTTTTAAAACATTAGCTATTTAAATTCTATTAAAAATGTAATATAATACAAATAGTTAATGATTTCGTTTTCAAAAGTTAAAAGGGGTGGGGGAATTATGAGTAAATGTCCATTTTGGTCATGTAATGGTGAAACAGTATCTTGTTATGGGGAGTGTCCTATGCAGGAGTTAAAATTTAAAGGAGAAGAGTGTGCTTTTAAGGAATATTTGTCTGATTATGATAAATTTAATTTGAAATATAAAGATATAATTCAAGATGATTATGCAGATAGCACACTTTTAAATTTTAAATATTTAAATATTTCAGGTTTGTAAAATGAAAAGCGTAACTATGATTATTTTTTATCATAGTACGCTTTTTTACTTATTCAGAAAATACATTTTTGTGTAAAAGTTCATCTTTTAAGTCCCAAAGTTCTTGGGATAAGTCTACATAATATTTATGTGGATTTTCTAGTCTTAATACTTCTGGCCATATATTATTAAGTTGTTCTTTGGCATATTCTTTAATTTCAAGTACAGAAGGAGAGTTATAAACAAGTTTTCCTTGTTTAAATATAGGTACTTGAAGTTCTTTTATATAATAATTTTTTATAGTTTTTCTTTTCCATGTATATACAGGATTGAAAATAGTAATAGGTTTTGAAATATCAATTTCCTCATTTTTTAAGCATAAAAGATCTGCTAAAGCATTATTTGTTTCTTTGTCATATATTCTAATTATTTTTTTAAAAGCTGGATTTGTTATTTTTTCTTCATTTTCACTTATTTTAATTTTAGGAATTAATGTGCCGTTTTTTTCTACTGCTGCAAGCTTATAAACTCCACCAAATACTGGCTCAGATTTTGCTGTAATAAGTCTTTCACCTACACCAAAAGAATCAATACATGCTCCTTGCTCTAAAACATCTCTTATAATATATTCATCAAGAGAATTTGAAATAACAATTTTTGCATCAGTATACCCAGCTTCATCTAATATTTGTCTACATTTTTTTGTTAGATATGTTATATCTCCGGAGTCAATTCTAATACCTGCTGGTCTTATACCCTTTGGTTTTAAACATTCATCAAATACTTTAATTGCATTTTTAATTCCAGATTTTATAACATTGTATGTATCAATAAGCAAAAGACAATTATCAGGGTATATTTCAGCCCATGCCTTAAAGGCTTCATACTCAGAATCAAATTGTTGAACCCAACTATGAGCCATAGTGCCAACAGCAGGAATATTAAATAATTGATCAGACATTGTACATGCAGTTGAACTACATCCTCCAATAACTGCTGCCCTTGCACCATATATAGCACCATCATATCCTTGTGCTCGTCTTGAACCAAATTCCATAACAGGTCTGTTACCAGCTGCTCTACATATTCTGCTTGATTTTGTTGCAATTAATGTTTGATGATTTATTGTAAGAAGTACCATTGTTTCTAAAAGCTGAGCTTGTATAATAGGTCCCTTTATAGTTACAAGAGGTTCACCTGGGAAAACTGGTGTGCCTTCAGGAACTGCATATACATCACATTCAAATTTAAAATCCTTTAAATAATTTAGAAAATCTTCTGAAAAACAATTTTTACTTTTTAAATATTCTATGTCATAATCATCAAATTTCAAATTTTGTAAATATTCAATAAGTTGATCAAGACCGGCCATAATAGTGTATCCACCACCATCAGGTATTCGTCTAAAAAACATATCAAAAACTGCTATTTTATCTTTAAGACCATTTTTTAAATATCCATTTCCCATGGTAAGTTCATAAAAATCTAAAAGCATTGATAAATTTCTTCTAGACTTAAAATTAAATTTTTCTGTACTATTCATAAATTTCACCTCAAAAGTTTTTATACAATTATATTGTACAACATTAGAATAATAATACAATTTTTTATATTAAAAAGACCAAGGTTTAGGGGGTTACCTTGGTCTTTTTAGTACAAAATTATAGGGGGATAAGAAAGAAGCTTTTATTCTTCTTTGTACTTTTATTATATGTAACTATTGTTACTTTTATGTGTCAAAAAAATAATAATATATTGTAAAAAAGAAAAAATTAATACATAATAAATTTATTAACAATGTTTTGTGGGAGAATGCTTAAATGAAGTTAGATAAATATCAAATGGAAGCAGTGGAGGCGAAAGAAAAAAATATTTTAGTAGTGGCAGCTCCAGGTTCAGGTAAAACTACTGTAATAATTAATAGAATAGATTATCTTATTAGAAAAAAATTAATATCAGAGGATAATATAATTGTAATAACTTTTACAAAAGCTGCTGCATTGAATATGAAAGATAGGTATAAAAAGGCCTTCAATAGATCAAAGACACCTTTTTTTGGTACTTTTCATGGACTTTTTTATCAAATTTTAAAAAGGTATGGAATTAATATAAATATAATTCAAGGATATATATCTAATAAGATAATGGAGTCAGTTCTTAGAAGATATTTTGATGAAGTAAATGAAGATAAAATTAAAGAAGCTCTTAATAACATATCTTTATATAAAACCTCAAGGAATACTCTAGAAGCTTTTAAACCATCTTTTTCTAAGGATATATTTATTGAATGTTTAGAAGCTTATTCTAAGTATAAGGATGAAAATAATTTAATGGATTTTGATGATTTGGCTATTGAAACATTAAAACTTTTTGAAAATAATAAAAGAATAAGAGAGGGCTATAAGGGTTTATTTAAATATGTACTTGTAGATGAATTTCAAGATTGTGATGAACTTCAAATTGATTTTTTAAATTTAATAAATAAGGGAAATGAAAATAATCTTTTTGCTGTGGGAGATGAGGACCAATGCATTTATAGTTTTAGAGGTTCAAAACCAGAGTATATGGTTACATTTAATAAGATATTTACAGGTGGAAAAAAATATTATTTATCTAAAAATTATCGCAGTACTAAAAATATAATTGAACTTTCCAAAAAGATAATTTCACATAATAAAAAAAGAAATAAAAAAGAAATTTTGTGGAATAATGAAAAGGAGGGGATTATAGAATTTCAAGAATCATCTAGTGAGAGGCTTCAATGTGAAGAAATATCAAATAAGATACAAGAACTAATAAAAGGTAACTACAATTATAGTGATAACATTGTTTTATATAGAACTAATATTGAATCTATGTCTATAATAGATGTATTTATAAGACGAAATATGCCTTTTACTATGATTGATAGAGAATATAATTTTTTTAGTCATTTTATATGCAGAGATTTATTATCTTATTTGCAACTTGTTTATAACAATAATGATAGAGAAGCTTTTCTTAAAATTATAAATAAGCCTTTTAGATATATAAGCAAAATTAATTTAAGCTATGTAAGAGATTATAAAGAAGATATAAATCCCTTTGATATATTAATTCAAAAAGAAGATACACCATCATTTCAAAGAAAAAAATTAGATGATTTAAAAAGAGATTTTGCTTTTCTTTCAAAATCTTCCCTAAATGTAGCTATACAATATATTATTAGCGAAATGGGTTATATTGATTATTTAAAAGAATATTCTAAAAAATTTTCAAGTAGTATTGAAGATTTAGAAGAAATAGTAGAAGCTTTTAAAACATCTGCTGCAGAATTTAAAAGTATACCAGAATTTTTTGCACATGTAGAGGAATTTAATAAAAATATAGAAGAAAGTAAAAAAAGTACAGATAAAAATAGAATATTATTAAGTACAATTCATGGAGTTAAAGGTATGGAGTTTCCAAATGTTTTTATTATGAACTGCATAGAGGATATTATACCTCATGCTTCTAGTAAGGATACTAACATAGAAGAAGAAAGAAGACTTTTTTATGTAGCAATTACTCGAGCAATACAAAATCTTTATCTTTATGCACCAAGGGTTAAAGGAAACAATATAAAAGAAGTTTCAAGATTTATAAAAGAAGGTGAGTTAAAGCTTCAAAAGGCAACACAAAAAGGACTTGTTAAGGGGGCAAAAATTAAACATAATGCCTTTGGAATAGGAATTGTTCAAAGTATTTCAGATAATGAAATTAGCATATTATTTGAAAATGGAGTAAGAAGAAATTTTGTCCTTGATATACTTCTTAGAAGCAAGCTTATTGAGGTGTTAGAATAAAATTATCATGTTAGTAGTGTGGTTCCTAAGAATGTTAAGGAATTTTAAAAGATTATGGAAAAAGAAAAAATACTGAAGATAATATGAATAATGAAATAGAAGAAGAATTAGGTTAGTTCTAATATAGATAAAATCAAGAATATATTTGCAAAGTTAAAGCAAATATATTCTTGATTTTTTTGTTAATAGCTAATAAGGTTGTTAAAGGTAAAAGTTATAACAAGCTATAAAATTTAGATAATTTACAGTAATGGAAGCAGGTGATACTATATATACATAGCAAGTCCTAGTAAACATATAAAACATATAAGCTATTAAATATGATAAGGAGTTGGTTTTATGAGAGTGATTCATAATTATAATAGAGTGACAATTGAGGAAAGACGAATGTAGAAGTTTTATTAATTAGAAATTTTTTAAGTTACTATATTAAAAATTATAAGTGAATTTTGGAGGAGATAATTATGACTAAAAAGAAATATGAAGAAAGAAATTTAAAATTTGAAACTTTACAATTACATGTGGGACAAGAACAACCAGATCCAGTTACTGATTCAAGAGCAGTACCAATATATCAAACATCATCTTATGTATTTAAAAATTGCGATCATGCAGCAGCAAGATTTGGATTAACAGATGCGGGAAATATATATGGAAGATTAACAAATCCAACAGAAGATATATTTGAAAAGAGAATAGCAGCTCTTGAAGGTGGTGTAGCTGCATTAGCAGTTGCATCAGGTGCAGCAGCAATAGATTACACAATTCAAAATTTAGCTCAAAATGGTGATCACATAGTGGCAGCTAAAAACATATATGGAGGAACTTTTAACTTACTTGAACATACATTACCAAACTATGGTATAACTACAACATTTGTTGATCCAGATAATATAGAAGAAGTTAAAAATGCTATTAAAGATAATACAAAAGCAGTATATATAGAAACTTTAGGAAATCCTAATTCAGATGTTGTAGATATAGAAGCTTTAGCTAAAGTTGCTCATGAACATAAAATACCATTAGTTGTAGATAATACATTTGCTACTCCATATTTAGTTAGACCTATAGAATATGGTGCTGATATAGTAGTACATTCTGCTACAAAGTTCATTGGTGGTCATGGTACAACAATTGGAGGAGTAATTATAGATAGTGGTAAATTTGATTGGGAAGCTAGTGGCAAATTCAAATCATTAACAGATCCAAATCCAAGCTATCATGGAATAAGCTTTACAAAAGCAGTAGGACCAGCAGCTTTTGTAACAAAAATTAGAGCCATATTATTAAGAGATACTGGAGCTACAATTTCACCAATACATTCTTTCATTTTCTTACAAGGACTTGAAACATTATCTTTAAGAGTTGAAAGACATGTTGAAAATGCATTAAAGGTAGTTGAATATTTAAATAATCATCCACAAGTTGAAAAAGTTAATCATCCAGCAGTTTCAAAGGATCCAGTTCAAAAGGAATTATATAAGAAGTATTTCCCAAATGGTGGAGGTTCAATATTTACATTTGAAATTAAAGGTGATGCACAAAAAGCTAAGGACTTTATTGATAATTTAGAATTATTCTCTTTACTTGCAAATGTTGCTGATGTTAAGTCACTTGTAATACATCCAGCATCAACTACACATGCTCAACTTACAGAAGAAGAACTTTTAGATCAAGGTATTAAACCAAATACAATAAGATTATCAATAGGTACAGAAAATATTGATGATATAATTGAAGATTTAGATGAAGCATTTAAAGCTGTAAAATAATAAAAAATATAATAGACTGAGTATTAGAAGATAAAATTTTTAATACTCAGTCTTTATTTTTTATCATTAGACAATAATATATATATGTAATATACTTGAATAAAAGTTAAATAGCTTTTTAATAAAATATATGGGGTGTCAAAAATGACCTTGCAGCAGATAAAATATGTAATTGCAATTGCAAATACTAATTCAATGAATGAAGCAGCTAAAAATTTATTTGTTTCTCAACCAAGTTTATCTAGTGCTATTAAGGAACTTGAAGATGAACTGCAAATAACCATTTTTTCAAGAACTAACAAGGGAGTTGTAATAACTCAGGAGGGAGAAGAGTTCTTAATATATGCAAAGCAAATATTAGATCAGGTAGAACTTCTTGAAGAAAAATATATAAATCATGATATAAAGAAAAAATTTGGAGTGTCAACTCAGCATTATTCTTTTGCTGTAAAGGCATTTGTTGAAATGGTAAAAGACTTTGATATGAATAAATATGAATTTGCCATAAGGGAAACAAGAACAAATAGTATTTTAGAAGATGTTAAAAATGGAAAAAGTGAAATAGGAATATTATATATAAATGATTTTAATGAAAAAGTAATACATAAGCTTTTAAAATCAAATGAACTTCAATTTGAGGAACTTATTAAGTGTAAGGGATATGTATATTTGTGGAAAGATCATCCATTAGCAAAAAATAAAATTATTACAATGAAAGAATTAGAAGATTATCCATGTCTTGCTTTTGAGCAAGGGGAAAATAACTCTTTTTATTTTGCAGAAGAAATTTTAAGTACATATAATTATCCTAAAATAATAAAAGCTTGTGATAGAGCTACCATGCTTAATTTAATGGTAGGATTAAATGGATATACATTATGTTCTGGTATTATTTGTGAAGAACTAAATGGAAGTGATTATAGAGCAGTTCCTTTAGAAACAGAGCAAATAATGAAAATTGGTTATATTACAAGAAAAAATAGTGTAATAAGCAATATTGGAAAGATGTATATTGATGAAATAAAAAAATACTTGTCAAAGTGCATTAATTTATAAAATGGAGGAAAACTTGTGTATCAGGAAATGCTTTTATTTGTAGAAAATTTGTTAAAAGGAAAACAAGGAGGAAAAAGTAAAAATAAAATTGCAATAGATTATGATAGATTTGCTCATACAAAAAGAGTACTAAAGTGGGTAAAATATTTGTGTAATGAGCTTAATGTAAGTTTTGATAGAGAAAATCTTTATATAGCTGCTATTTTTCATGATGCAGGATATTCAAAGGAAGAGAACCTTAATAATCATGCAATTTATAGTAGTGAAATATGCAGAAAATATTTGATTAATAATACCAATTTTAGTAACGAAAAGATAGAGCATATATGCAGTTTAATATTAAAACATTCAGACAAAAGTCTTTTATACAATATTAGTACAAGTCTCGAAATGATTATATTATTAGAAGCTGATGTTCTTGATGATACTGGTGCTATGGGTCTTGTTATTGATACATGGATAAAAGCTAAAAATGATACATCCTTTGAAGAAATTTTACAGAAAATGAAAGATCATATTTATAAAAAAATGATAGAATGTCCACTTGTTACGCAACCAGGTAAAAAAATATGGAATGAAAAATTAAAACTCACAAAAGAATTTATAAAGCAATATGAGTTTGATATTGAATTTTAATAAAAAACTAAAAATTATTGAACAAGTATTAAAAAAAATATATAATTAAGTAAAATATTTTATTAGTGAGGTAACATATGGGGGAACAGGAGAAAAAAAATAATATAAAAGAAGAGAAGAGTAACAATAAAAATTCATTTAAAGAAGTTATTAGAAAAATAATATTTTTTATTTCTTTATGTGTATTTTTGTATTCAGCTTTTAATTTATTTCTTATAGTAAGAGATTATTATGAAAATTATAAGTATTATTCTGCAATTCAAAAGGAATATGGTCCTACTTTAGTAGATGATAATTTAGGAAAAAGATATGTAATGGATCCAATTAAGTTTGATGAACTTAAAGAAAAAAATAATGATTTTAAGGGATGGATTACAGTTGAAAATACAACAGCTAATTATCCTATTATGCAATCTGATGATAATGAATATTATTTAGAACATTGCTTAGATAAATATTTGTTAACTGGTGGCTCTATATTTTTAGGGGCTAATAATAATGATGATTTTAATGATAGAAATACAACTATTCATGGTCATCATATGAAAAATGGAAGCATGTTTGGACAGCTTTATAAATACAAATGGAAAGGATTATTTTCAAGGGAATATGATTTCTTTAATAATAATAAAATAGTATATATTTCAACTAGAGATCATACATATGAATATGAGATATTTTCAGTGTATGTTGAGAAAGTAAGTAATGCTCCATACAAAAATAGATTTGAAAAGGATGAAGACTATCTAAATTTTTTAAAGGGTTTAAAAGAAAAATCTCTTGTTCAAAATGATGATATAAAAGAATTTACCCCAAATGATAAAATAGTTACCTTATCAACATGTGATTATAGTATGGATGATGGAAGGTTATTAATACATGCAAAGCTTATAAAAAGTGAATAAAATAATTAGTATTAAAAATTTCTTAATTTTAAATTTTGTACTAGATTATGTAAAAATTAAATATTATAATGTAAGTAGTAATTGTTAGATTATTTTCTTACAAGCATTCTAAGCAGTTACTTAAAAGGGGTCAAGTATTTATACTACAAAACGATAATAAGATATAGTAAGTTATATAAAAATAACAAATTTAGTTGCTTAAGGGAGGAATTATAATGAATTGTTATGATTTAGCATTAGATTTTTTAAGAACAGTAAAGGAAATAGACGATTTATTAGATAAAAAGTCACATTCAAGACAAAAAGATGCAGAATTACTTGACAAGCAAATTGATCAGCTTGAAGAGAAAATGTTTGATATTAAAAATAAATTAAAAGCTAAAGAAGTATAAATATTATGAGACTGTTATATGCAGTCTCTTTTTTTATACATAATTTTATGCATAAGTTAATAAGCTCTGTATAAAATATTAATATATGAATTTTATATGGGGGTAGCATTTTGAAGGACTTTTTAGAAGAAGCTGCAAAGATGGAGAAGGAAGCTATATCATTAAGAAGAAAATTTCATGAAAATGCAGAACTTGGACTAAATGAAATAAGCACAAGTAAAATAATAATAGAATATTTGAAAAAGCAAGGCATTCCTTACTATACATGTGGTAAAACAGGAGTGGTTGGATTAATTAAAGGAAGCAAAATATCAGAAAAGATACCAAAAGTTATTGCATTAAGAGCTGATATGGATGCTCTTCCTATATTAGAAGAAAATAATGTCTCTTACAAATCAAAAAATATTGGAATTATGCATGCTTGTGGTCATGATGCCCATATGGCAATACTTTTAATTGCAGCAAAAATATTAAAAGATCATTCAAGTGAATTTAGTGGTTTTGTTAAGCTTATTTTTGAACCTGCTGAGGAAACTGTTGGTGGTTCAAAAATAATGATAGAAGAAAAAGTTCTTGAAAATCCGCAGGTTGATGCAGTTTTTGGACTTCATGTAACTGAAAATCTTGAAACAAATAAAATAATGGTTCGCAAAAAATATATAAATGCTGCTTCTAATCCCTTTAAAATAATTATAATTGGAAAAGGTGCTCATGGTGCAACACCTGACATATCAATAGATCCAATTGTAGTAGCTGCTGAAATAATTATGGCATTTCAAACTATTTCTTCAAGAAAAATATCACCTAAAAATCCAGTAGTTGTAACTGTTGGATCAATTAATGGGGGCTCTGCTAAAAATGTAATACCAAAGGAAGTTACTTTAAGTGGCATTATTAGAACTACCAATAACAATGATAGAAAAATATCAAAAGAAAGTTTATATAATATAGCAACATATATAGCAAAAGCTCATGGGGCTACAGTAAAAATCGAAATAGAAGAAGGATATCCTAGTTTATATAATGATGAAAAAATGTGTGATAGGTTAATAAATTCTGCAAAAAAAATAATAGGTTCAAATAATGTTTTATATCAAAGGGAAATAAGTATGGGAGTAGAGAGTTTTGCTTACTTTGCATCTAAAGTTCCTGGATGTTTTTATTATGTTGGAACTGGAAATAGTAAAAAAAACACAACAAAGCCTGCCCACAGTAGTAAATTTAATATAGATGAAGAAGCACTTAAAATTGGAATTGCTATTCAATGTCAAGTAGCATATGATTTTTTAGAAGAATAAGATTATAATTTGACAATATGATGAAATAATATTAATCTAATATAATGAATAAACTATTCTAGTGGAAAAAATTAGGAGTGATATACTTGAAGATAGAAATAGGCCCAAACGAAGCAGGACAAAGGCTTGATAAATTCCTAAGAAAACTTTTAAAGGATGTACCTTTAAGTGCAATATTTAAAGCACTTAGAAAAGGTGATGTTAGAGTTAATGGAAAAAAGCAAAAGGAAAAATACTCTCTTTTAGATGGAGATATAGTAACAATAAAATATATTCAAACTAAAAAAGAAAAAAAGGAAAATTTCATTAAAGTAAATGCAAGTGGTTTAAAAATTATATATGAAGACGTAGATGTATTATTAGTTGAAAAGTGGCCTGGAATTTTAGTTCATCCAGATAGTAAAAAGCAAGAACCAACTTTAACTGATTATGTACTTTCATATTTAAATGGAAAAGGTGATTATACACCAGAAAATGAAATTACATTTACACCAGCACCATGCAATAGATTAGATAGAAATACATCAGGTATAGTTTTATTTGGAAAAACCTTTGAAGGTCTTAGACTTTTAAATGAGGCTATAAGAGAAAATGAAATTGAAAAATACTATAATACCTTAGTAAAAGGAAAAATTAAAGATGGTTTATATAGTGGATATATTAAAAAAGATGAAAATAATAATGTATCTCAGATTTTTGATAAAAAGGTTCAAGGCTCTAAGGAAATATCAATGGAAGTTAAAACCATACAAACAAATGGAGCTTATTCATTTCTTGAAATTCATTTAATTACAGGAAGAAGTCATCAAATAAGAGCACATCTTGCTTATTTAGGCAATGCTGTAGTTGGTGACAATAAATATGGTGACAAAAAACTAAACTCTTTTTTTGACAATAAATATGGTTTAAATTATCAGTATTTATATGCTTATAAATTAATATTTAGAAATGTAGGGGGAAAGCTTGATTATTTAAAAAATAAAACTATACCAGCATCACTTCCGCCTCTTTTTAAGAAAATTAAGCAAGATGTATTTAAATTTTCGTTAAGATAGGGGAAAAAATATGAAAGAAACAAATTCAGCAGCAAAGGGAATGTTTGTGCTTTCAATTGCTGGTATTTTAGTAAAAGTTTTATCAGTTTTTTATACACCTGCGTTAAAAAGTATACTAGGTGATAAGGGATATGGTATGTATTCTCAAACTACTCAAGTGTTTGTGTTTGTTTATGCAATAGCTTGTATGGGAGCACAACCTGCCATAGCAAAAGTAGTAGCAGAACTTTCAGCAACAGGTAGTGAGAAAGGAGCTCTTAGAGCACTAAAAATATCAAGAAAGCTTTATGGATCAGTGGCATTTATTTTGGCACTTTTAATGGTAGCATTAGCACCAATAGTTGCCCAAAAAACTAATTCACCTGATATAGCTTATGGGATTATGGCTCTTGCCCCTTGTGTTGTAATTACATCTATATTATCTACATATAGAGGTTTTATGCAGGGTAAAAATAATATGACATCTATTGCAGTATCTCAAATAATTGAACAGGCTGTAAATATTGTTTTAAGCTTAGCTTGTGCTTATATTTTAGTAAAAGCAAGTCTTGCCTTTGGTAATGCAGGAGCGCAGGTAGGTACATCTGTAGGCGCACTTTTTGCATGTTTTTACCTTGTATATTGCTATTTTAAAAATAAATATAAGCATAAGGCAATAGAATATGATAATGGTAAAAGAATAAGTGACAAAAGAATACTTCATAAGCTTATAGCTTATTCTATACCAATTATTTTAAGTGCAGGACTTCAAAATTTAGGAGGTCTTATTGATTTATTTAATGTTAAGGCGAGACTTTTAGTAGCTGGATTTTCACCAACAGATGCTGATATTTTATATGGACATTTAGGCTTTTATCAGACACTTTATGGAGTACCTCTTGTAATAATAACAGCAATAGGTACAACTGTTTTGCCAGCACTTTCAAAGTCTGTTGTACTTAAAGATCATAAAGAAGCAAGAAGAAAAATAAGACAGGGCTTTAAGCTTATATATATAATAGCCATTCCAGCAGCTATAGCTCTTTCTGTAGCCTGTGATGATGTATATAGGGCGCTTACAGGAAATACAAATGGAGCATCATTAATGTTTTATGGTTCCTTTGTAATTGTTCTAATGGCCACAACTCAACTTCAGTCAATAGTACTTCAAGGTATAAATAAATTTTATTATATGCTTAGTACATTTGTTATTGGCATAATTTTTAAAATTACATTAAACTATATATTTGTTGGGATAACGGATATTAATATTTATGGTGTTTTAATAGGTAATTGTTTCTGGCATTTGATACCGGCACTTTTAAATCACAAAAAAATTAAAAAAACTATGAAAATGAAATTGCCAATGATGAAAATTATATTAAAACCTCTATTTGCATCTGCATTAATGGCAGGTACTATAATATTAATTAAATATCCATTTAGTATAGTATATAGATTTTTATCACCATCAAGATATTTATCAATAATATTTTTAATATTATCATTAATATTTGGAGGATTTATATATTTCTATTCAATGATTCTTATAAAGGGAATTAGAAAGCAGGATATAGAATCTATTTCACCTAAGATAATAAAATTTTTGCCAAGATTTATAAGGGTAAAGCTTAAATAATTTATAAAAAACTGTTGCTTAAGTGTTTTTGCAGCAGTTTTTTTGTGACAAATAAAGTATTAGTGGAAAATAATATAACAATAGTTTAAAATAGTAAGTATATTAACAAAAATAGGGGATATTATGAAAAAGATTCTTATTGGAATGGTACTTTATATAAAATAACAGATGATGACAATTTTGTATATGACGAATATGAAAATGGTATAGAAATTATTACTTATGTAGGTTCATATTCTACCAATATAAGTATACCATCTGAAATAGACAATAAAAAAGTATTAAAAATAGGAGATAGATCTTTTACCGGAAAGGAAGGAATAGAAAAAATTACTCTTCCAGATACAATTACAGAGATTGGGCAAGATGCTTTTTCAGGTTGCTTAAATTTAAAAAATATTAATTTGCCCAAAGGATTAATTAAATTAGGAAGTAGTTCTTTTAAAGATTGCATAGCTTTAGAAAATATTGAATTGCCTAATTCCTTAAGTTTAATAGACAGTCATACTTTTGATGGTTGCACTAATTTAGAAAATGTAAAAATACCTAATAGAATAATACAAATTAGGGAATATGCCTTTTCAAGCTGCAATAAGATAAGAAACATTGAAATGTCAAGTATTTCTAAAGGTATAGGAGGAGGGGCATTTAAGGGGTGTACATTACTTGAAAATGTTTAAATTAATGGTGGAGCTTTATATATTGGAAAAGAAGCTTTTTCTGAATGTGAATCTTTAAAGTCTGTTCATTTACCTAACTCTATTTCACAAATTTTTCAATATGCTTTTAGTAAGTGCTATAATTTGGAGGAAATAAATATACCTGAAAGTGTAAATGAAATACAGTATGGCATTTTCAATGGGTGCAAAAATCTTAAAAATGTAAAAATACCTAAAAGTGTAACAAGCATAGAAAGTAGTGTATTTAATGATACTGATAAGTGTAAATTTACTATAAGTGGAGTAAAAAATAGTTATGCTTATAGTTTTGCAAAAAAAAATGGTCTTGAATTTAATGATGTACAAAATGATTCATCTAATAATATTTATGAAGGTGAATGTAAAGATATAATTTTAGATAATAATAATTTAATAGAATATAACAAAATTGGGAATAATATTAGTACAAATATTATTTCAGAGAATTATGAAAAAAACAATAATAATTGGTATAAGGAAATGTTAATTAATTCAATACTTGCAGATAATGATTATGACATTAGTAAAATTAATGAACAAATTAAGGAATTGCCTACATCATTAGTTGAAAAAATTTATGATTCACCTTTAAAGATTTATTTGCAAAGTAAAGAAGATTTTGATTCTAATGTTTCTTATGAGGAGGAATTAGAAAATAATACAATAGCTTTTTATACACCAGCTACAACAGGAATATATTTAAATAATGAAGAACAAAATAAGGAAGGAGTACTTATTCATGAAATAGGCCATTTTTATGATAGTTATATTTTAAGTGATAAAAATAAGAGTTACTATTCAGAAAAAAGTGATGATTTTCTAAATATATTTAATTTAGAAGAAAAGAATGAACTTTTAGGAGATACAAGTACCCATTATACAAATAATATAAAAGAATATTTTGCCTATTAATGGGTGTAAGGGAAGTTACGCATATATTTTTGCTTTAAAAAACAAATATAATTTTAATAATACAAGTGAAAATCCTATAGATGTTTTATTTGAAGGAAATTATAAGG
Source organism: Clostridium sp. HCP1S3_C6 (assembly GCF_052066735.1). Classification (NCBI taxonomy): domain Bacteria; kingdom Bacillati; phylum Bacillota; class Clostridia; order Eubacteriales; family Clostridiaceae; genus Clostridium; species Clostridium sp. HCP1S3_C6. Next base: position 540 of record NZ_JBQHRN010000021.1, on the reverse strand, counting down.
TTCTTGTTTTAGATAATAATAAATTAAAACAATACAATTTGGATGGATATTTAATAGAAAGCACTATATTAGATGAAGAATTTGTTAATGATTATACTACTGAAAATATTAATAAGTATAAAAAATTATTATTTAATTCAATGATAATAGATAATTATAGCAATGGTAACAATAATTACGATTTTAAAGGCTTAAATAAAGAAATAGAAGTAATTCCACAATTACTTATCTTAAGATTTATTTAAAAAGCGAAAAAGATTTTACTGATTTACTAAAATATGAAGATTTAAGTGAAGATACAATAGCATTTTATTCATCAAAAAATAATACTATGCATTTTTCTAAATTATCAATGAGAAAGGAAGGAGAATATTAATAGTTATTAAAAATATATTCAAATATAATCAAATGTAATATAATATATTTAGAGGTGATTATATTTGAGTAAAAATTATAAACCAAAAGAATTTGCAGAACTTTTAAATGTATCAGTATTAACTTTGCAAAGATGGGATAATACTGGAAAATTAAAAGCACATA
>NZ_JBQHRN010000020.1:0-44200 GCF_052066735.1 Clostridium sp. HCP1S3_C6 | reverse complement strand
ATAGAAGAAGATGAAAATAAACCAGCAGAAGATAATAATAAGGATATAGAAGAGGATGAAAATAAACCAGCAGAAGATAATAATAAGGATATAGAAGAAGATGAAAATAAACCAGCAGAAGATAATAATAAGGATATAGAAGAGGATGAAAATAAACCAGCAGAAGATAATAATAAGGATATAGAAGAAGATGAAAATAAAACAACAGAAGATAATAATAAGGATATAGAAGAAGATGAAAACAAACCAGCAGAAGATAATAATAAAGATCTAGAGACAGATAAAAACAAACCATATCAAGATAAAGGTGATAAGGAATCAACTAAAGGTGAAGAAAATAGTAAACCATCTAACAATGCTACAAAAAATGAGGATAAGATTCCTTCAAATAATACTAATAAAGCACCTACAACTGGTGATGAAGCAAATATATTAGCAATTTTATCACTAGCTGGAGCTAGCCTAGTAATATTTAAAGCTTTATCTAGAAAAAAGAATATTAATTTTTAATTAAACAGTATATAATAAGAAGGCAGGGTAATTTATTTTGTATCCTGTCTTTTTTATATAACAAAAGAAAATTAAATAAATATAAGAATAATCCGATAATAAATTATATTTGTAAATAAAAAAAGAAAGGATGAAAAAATGGGAAGATTATTTGTAGTAGACACTGAAAACACTAATGATTATAGTTTTATTCATAATTATGAAATAAATAAGGAAGATGAAATAGTTCTTTTTGTAAGTAATAATATGAAGGGAATTAAAGCTGATGGCTGTATAGCACTTTTAAATACAGAAGGAAATGTAATAACAGAAAAAATTGAAACAGGTGAAAAAAATTCGTTAGATTTTCAATTAATTGCTTATGTTACTGAAAGGGCTATTAATGGTAGCTATGATGAAATATTAATAAATACAAGAGATCATGGATATAGACAAGTAATTAAATATATTCAAAGAAAGTATTATGAAAATATTAGTATAGTATCAATGGAAGGTATAAGAAAACAACTAAATAATAAAACTTTAGAACAGGATACCAAGGTAAATGAAGAAAACAATTTACATGAAGTAAATATTAATAAAGAGGAAAATACAATACAAAATGTGGAAAATCCTGTGAATGAAAATAACGAAATTGAAAAAACAATTAAAGAAGAAAATAAAATTGAAAATGAAACTATTGAAGAATCAAAGTTAGATAATGAAGAAAAGGTAGAAAGAAAGCAAGTTAAAAAAAGAACAACTAGAAAAAAACAACCTGCTAAAAATCATAATGAACCACCAGTAGAAAAAAAGGTAGAAGAAATAATAAAAAGTATAGTACCAGATGCTACTGATGATCAAATAAATAATATACTAAAAATGAAAAGTAAAACACTTCTTCTTAGAAATCTTCATGATGAACTTTTAAAAACATTTAGAGAAGATGGAAAGAAAATTTATGGTGAAATTAAAGGATATATGAAGAAGTAATAAAGGAAGAAATATAATTATGAACATAAATAAAAAATTAGATGGTGGAAAGCTTATAATTGAAATTGAAGGAAGACTTGATACTTCAACAGCTCCGCAACTTGAAGTTGAAATAAGAAAATCTTTAGAAGGAATAAATGAATTGGTATTTGATTTTTCTAAGCTTTAATATATTTCATCTGCTGGTTTAAGAGTTCTTCTTTTGGTGCAAAAGATTATGAACAAGCAAGGAAGAAAGTTATATTCTGTAGCTAATAGAACAAAAGAAAAAGCACAAGCCTTTGCAAAAAAATATAATATAGAAAAGGTATATGACAAAATAGAGGATGTGTTTGATGATGAAAATGTTGATATTATTTACATTTCAACACCTCATAATACTCATATTAAATATTTATTAAAAGCATTAAATAGTGGCAAACATGTACTTTGTGAAAAGGCAATTACATTAAATTCAGATGAATTAAGTGAAGCACTAGAGGCTGCAAAGAAAAATAATGTTATATTAGCTGAAGCTATGACTATTTTCCATATGCCATTGTACAGAAAACTTAATGAAATTATTTCATCTGATAAGCTTGGACCACTTAAAATGATTCAAATGAATTTTGGAAGTTATAAAGAATATGATATGACAAATAGATTTTTTAATCGTAATTTAGCAGGTGGTGCTATGCTTGATATTGGTGTTTATGCACTTTCCTTTATAAGATGGTTTATGTCAGAAACACCAAAACATATTTTATCTCAAGTGCTAGAAGCTCCAACAGGTGTTGATGAACAAGCAGGAATACTTCTTATGAACGATAATAATGAAATGGCAACAGTAGCATTATCACTTCATGCAAAGCAGCCTAAACGTGGTATGGTAGCTTTTGATAAAGGATATATTGAAATATATGAATATCCAAGAGCTCAAGAGGCTATTATAACTTATACAGAAGATGGTTCAAAAGAAGTTGTAAAAGAGGGCTTCACAGAGGATGCAATTCTTTATGAAATAATTGATATGGAAAAAGCTGTTTCTCAGGATAATGATATGTATATTCAATATACGGTAGATGTTATGAAAATAATGACAGATATAAGAAAGAAGTGGCAAATGTACTATCCAGAAGAAGAAAATTAGAAAATATGCTTTATGATTAAAAATTAGTCATAAAGCATATTTTTAAATTAAATTAAAAATAATTCGAAAAATATGCTTTTAAATGTAGAATACAGTAAAAATATATGATATAATCAACCCTTGCATAAACTAAAAATATGAAAGGTAAAAGTCATAATATGAAAATTACTAGAAATAAAATAATGATTTTTGGAATGGTGATTACATCTATAAGTTATCTTATATGGAGAATTTTTTTTACAATTCCTTTTGGATATGGTTGGCTTTCTTTAGTGTTTGCATTTTTTCTTCTTACAGTGGAGATACTTGGAATGATAGAAAAAATAATTCATTTTCACAATATGTATTCTATTGAGTATCCTCAAAGACCAATAGTTAGTGAAAAAGATTTTCCTCATGTAGATGTGTTTATTACAACTTATAATGAACCTACATATTTATTATATAAAACCATTAATGGGTGTAAATCTATGGATTATTGTGATAAATCCAAAGTACATATATATCTATGTGATGATTCTGCTAGACCAGAAGTTAGAAAATTAGCTAAAGATATGGGAATAAATTATTTAAGCAGGAAAGACAAAAATGGTGCAAAAGCAGGTAATTTAAATAATGCATTAAAAAATACTTCATCTCCACTTATTGTTACTTTTGATGCTGATATGATACCAATGCATGACTTTTTAATAGCTACAGTTCCATATTTTATTGAAGATTTAATTAATGCTGAAAAAATAAAAAAAGAAAAAGGTGCAAAAGAAAGTAAAAAGAGAAAAAATAAAATTGGTTTTGTCCAATTACCTCAAAACTTCTATAATTATGATCTTTTCCAATATAATCTTTTTTCTGAAGATAGAATTCCAAATGAACAGGATTATTTTTATAGAGATATTCAAGTTTCTAAAAATAAAAGCAATTCAGTTATATATGGTGGATCTAATACTGTAATTTCAAGAGAAGCTTTAGAAGAAATAGGAGGATTTTACACCAAAGTAATTACAGAAGATATTGCTACGGGACTTCTTATTGAAAGTAAGGGATATAAGTGTATTGCACTAGATGAAGTTCATGCATCAGGACTTGCCCCTAAAGATTTGAAATCTCTTATTAAGCAGCGTAGAAGATGGGGCAGAGGTTGTATTCAAACAAGCAGAAAACTTAATATTCTTTTTAGAAAGGGTCTTACATGGTCACAAAAAATTAGCTATATATCATCAATATTATATTGGTTTAATCCATTAAAAAGATTTATTTATATAATGGCACCTATTCTTTTTTCTGTATTTGGAGTTGTTACAGTTAAATGTACTATAGTTGAAGTTTTAATATTTGCACTTCCTATGTATATTTTTTCTAGACAATGTTTAAAAATTATTTCAAGAAATATACGTACTGTAAAGTGGACTAATATTTACGAAACAATATTTTTGCCAATACTATTTTTTGATATTTTATTTGAAACTTTTGGTATATCCAAAAGTAAATTCGAAGTTACACATAAATCTCAAGTAAAAGAAGATAAAATTTATCAATTAAAAAATTCTATACCACATATTATATTTTTAATACTCTCTATTATTGGTATATTTAATTGTATAAAAATGATATTTATAAAAGGTGTATATGATTATTTTGTATTGCTTTTTTGGCTTATGATTAATTTTTATAATGTTTTAATGGCAATTTTTTTTCTACTTGGTAGAAAGACAAGCAGAGGGGCTGAGAGATTTCTTGTAAATGCCTCTTGTGTTATAAATTCCAAGGAAATACTAAAACCAATAGAGTGTATTTCTTATGATATATCAGAAACTGGATTATCTGTACTTTTAAATGAAGCTGTATTTATTCCATATGATACAGATGTATCAATATTATTAAAGACAGATATGTATATATCAAAGTTTATAGCTAGAATTATTCATGTTGATGAATTTAATGGAAAGTGGAAATATGCTTTTGTCATAAAACATATAAATAATAAAAATTATAATAATCTTCTTAACATAATTCATGATAGAGTTCCTAAAATGACTAAAACCATAAGTAAAAATAGGAATATATTTTATGATTTTAGGGCAAATATTTTAAAAAGAAATAAAGATTACAAAACATTAAATCGTAGACTTCCACGTATTGATTTAAATAAGAATGTTGAAACTAAAGAATGTGGAAATATCACTATATTAAATTACAATTATGAGTGTTTGCTTTTAAAAATAGATTGCAAATTTTCTAATATCAAAAAGATAACTATAAAATATGGAAACAATAAATATTTAACTTGTTATTTAAAAAAGAAATTATCTAACAATAATAAGTCCTTGGAAAATAATCATTACAAAGCAGTATATGCAATAAGTAATTATAAAAATATTCTATTTGATGAGGAATTTAATTTGTATAAAACATAAACTAAATGTACCTATATACTTTCATAGTTATAGGTACATTTAATTTTTTGCAATAAAAAGCATTTACATGTAATTCACTTGTAATAAAAAATGCTTATAAGCAGTAATTAAATTATTCTATTAGTCTTTTTTTGTAGAAATGTTGACACTATTAGCAAAAAGTAGTAAGCTTTATTCATGAGGAAAACATACTAAAAAGATATGATAAATATGTTTAATTGCACATGTTAAATGGGAGTGATAAAAGTGGGAAAAATTAAAAGAGTTATAGTTACATTTTTTGCAGGTATGATAAGTTTCATGTGCATGGGATGTTTTGGAAGCCCTTCAAAAAATAAAGAAATTATAAATGTTTCTTATGATCCTACTAGAGAGTTTTATGAAGAATATAATAAAAAGTTTACAGAATATTGGAAAGATAAAACTGGTGAAGATATTTCTATAGTTCAATCACATGGTGGTTCGGGAAAACAAGCAAGATCAGTAATAGAAGGAAATAGAGCTGATGTTGTAACTCTTGCATTAGAACATGATATTACTGCTATTGAAGATTCAGGACTTATAGATGAAGGATGGGTTAATGAATTTGAAAACAGCAGTGCACCTTATACATCCACTATTGTATTTCTTGTAAGAAAGGGAAATGAAAAAAACATAAAAGATTGGGATGATTTAATAAAACCTAATGTTAATATTATTACACCTAATCCTAAATCATCAGGAGGAGCTTGTTGGAATTTCCTTGCAGCATGGGCTTATGCAAAAGATAAATATAATGGTGATGAAAGTGAAATAAAAGATTTTGTAAGAAAAATATATAAAAATGTATCAATATTAGATTCAGGAGCTAGAAGTGCTACTACAACATTTGTAGAAAATGGACAAGGTGATGTATTAATATCATGGGAAAATGAAGCTTATCTTTCATTAAAAGAGCATCAAGATGAATACGAAATTATAACACCAAGTGTAAGTATTTTAGCTCAACCCTCTGTAGCAGTAGTAGATGAAAATGCAAGAAAAAATAATACAGAAGAAGTAAGTAAGGAATATCTTAAGTACTTGTATTCAGATGAAGCACAAGAAATAGCTGCTAAAAATTATTATAGACCAACTAACAAGGACATTTTACAAAAATATTCAGATGTATTTGATTTAAATACAAAATTATTTACTATAGATGATTTTGGTGGTTGGAATAAAGTATATGAAGAATACTTTAAAGATGGAGCAATATTTGATGAAATATACAAAAAATAATTTGCAGGAGGATGTATTATGAAAAAGAGTAAAGAAAAAAGAGTAATTCCTGGATTTAAATTGTCATTAGGAATAACTATTGCACTTCTTAGTATAGTTGTGCTTATTCCATTAGCATCATTAATTCTTGTTTCTTCTGGAATAGGATTAAAAAAATTTATATCAATTGTTACAGCCCCTGAAGTTATGGCTGGTTATAAAGTAAGTTTTTTATGTGCTTTTATAGCAGCTATTATAAATTGTATATTTGGCACAATACTTGCATGGGTGCTTGTTAAATATGATTTTCCATTTAAGAGATTTTTAGATGGGCTTATTGAACTTCCTTTTGCAATTCCTACAGCTGTAGCTGGTATATCTTTAACAGCCTTATATTCAGATAAAGGATTTATTGGACAATTTTTTGCAAAGTTTGGAATAAAAATAGCTTATACAAAAATAGGTATTGTAATAGCAATGATATTTATTGGAATTCCTTTTGTTGTAAGAACAATACAACCTGTACTTGAAAAAATTGATTTTCAATATGAGGAAGCTGCAAGAATATTAGGAGCAGGAAGAATTAGAACATTTTTTAAAGTTATTTTACCAGAAATATTTTCAAGTATAATTACTGGTTTTGGATTAGCTTTTGCTAGAGGAATTGGTGAATATGGAAGTGTAGTATTTATTGCAGGAAATATTCCTTATGAAACACAAATTATACCTCTTCTTATAATGAATAAATTAGAACAATTTGATTATACGGGAGCCACATCAATAGCCCTTGTTATGTTAATTGCGTCATTTGTAATATTATTTGGAATTAATTTTATTCAAAATGCTGTAAGTAAAAGAGCAGCAGGAAATTAGGAGGGATTATTGTGAAAAAAGATAAATTTAAATATGTTCTTATTGGAATAAGCCTTTTATTTGTTGTTCTTATGCTTATTTTGCCAATGATAACTGTAATTTATAATGCTTTTTCAGCAGGTATAGAAAAATATAAAAATGCAGTTTTTGATACATATGCTATTAAAGCACTTAAACTTACATTAACTGCAACAGTAGTAGCAGTAGTAATAAATACTGTTTTTGGTTTATTTGCTTCATGGCTTATGAGTAAGTTTGATTTTAAAGGAAAAAATATTTTAGCAACATTAATTGATATTCCTTTTGCAATATCTCCTGTTATAGCAGGTCTTGTATTTATATTAACTTTTGGACGAATAGGATGGGCTTATGGAATACTTCAAAAGTTAAATTTAACTATTGTTTTTGCAGTTCCTGGAATAATACTTGCAACAATATTTGTTACATTTCCATTTATATCTAGAGAAATATTACCTGTTTTAAATTCAGTAGGAAAGGATGAAGAAGAAGCAGCAGCACTTATGGGAGCATCTGGTTTTACTATATTTAGAAAAATAACTTTTCCACATATTAAATGGGCACTTCTATATGGAGTAGTACTATGTAGTGCAAGAGCTATGGGAGAGTTTGGAGCAGTATCAGTTGTATCTGGACATTTAAGAGGTAAAACTAATACGTTGCCGTTACATGTTGAAATATTGTATAACGATTTTAAAATAACTGATGCTTTTGCAGTTTCATCAGTGTTGGTAATTTTAGCAGTAATAATACTTATTATAAAGAATGTTATTGAATACAAATCAAAGAAGGCTGGTGAAAATTAATGTATGTAGAACTTAAAAATATAAATAAAACATTTAATGATTATAAAGCATCAAATAATGTAAATTTTGCTATAGAAAAAGGAAAACTTGTAGCACTTCTTGGACCAAGTGGAAGTGGTAAAACAACAATACTTAGAATGATTGCAGGACTTGAAAATCCAGACTCTGGAGACATTCTAATTGATGGAAAAAGAGTTAATGATGTGGAAGCCAGTAAAAGAGGAATTGGTTTTGTATTTCAAAGTTATGCACTTTTTAAGTATATGACAATATATGATAATATTGCTTTCGGATTGCAAATTCAAAAAAAGAGTAAAAGTGAAATAAGGAAAAGGGTAATGGAACTTATAAAGCTTATTGGGCTTGAAGGATTAGAAAAAAGGTATCCAAATGAATTATCAGGAGGTCAAAGGCAAAGAGTTGCATTTGCAAGAGCCCTTGCTCCAAATCCAAGTATATTACTTCTTGATGAACCTTTTTCTGCTATTGATGCAAAGGTAAGAAAAGAACTTAGAAGTTGGCTTAAAGAAATGATAAAAAAAGTAGGAATAACAAGTATCTTTGTAACTCATGATCAATATGAAGCTATTGAAGTTTCAGATGAAATTATAGTAACAAATAAAGGAAGTATTGAACAAATGGGATCGCCTCTTGAACTTTATAAAAATCCTAGAACACCCTTTGTTGCAAAATTTATTGGTGAATCTACAGAACTTGAGGATTATGAAAAATATAAAGGTTTTGAAGAAATTGGACCAGGTAAAAAGGCAGTTATAAGACCAGAATTTATAAAGATAATAAAAGATGGAGAATATAGTCAGTATCCTTGTGCAGTTCAAAGAGGTACAGTTAAGGGAATTTCATTTATGGGAGATAATTTAGAAATAACACTTGAGGTTTTTGGAAAAACATTAGTTGCAAAAAGAAATATTGAAGAAGAGCCTCTTAATATAGGAGAAGAAGTAGACGTGCTTGTTTATAGATTGTATATATTTGGTGATGATACTGCTCATATTGTTGAAAATTCTCACTTTGAAAATAAAGAATCTATCTATATATAGTATAGCTTGGAGTTGATAAAAATATGAAAAAACATGTAAGTATTAAAAAGCTTGAAACAGATATTTTGATTATAGGTGGAGGAGCTGCTGGATGTTATGCAGCTCTTACAATTGGAGAAAAATCAAAAGCAAATGTATTAATTGTAGAAAAAGCAAATATAAAAAGAAGTGGCTGTTTGGCTGCTGGTGTTAATGCATTAAATGCATACATTACAAAAGGAAGAACACCTGATTTTTATGTAGATTATGCCAAGAAAGATGCAGATAACATAGTTCGTGAAGATCTGCTTCTTACAATGTCACAGGATTTAAATAAAGTAACTAAAAAACTTGAAGATTTAGGACTTGTAATATTAAAGGATAAAAATGGAGATTATGTAGAAAGAGGTACAAGAAACATAAAAATTAATGGTGAAAATTTAAAGCCTATTTTGTCAGATGCTGTTAAGAAATTAGATAATGTTAATATACTTAATTATGTAAACATAATTGATTATATAGTAAAAGATAATGAAATATTAGGTGCTATAGGAACTTCTATTAATGATAATGTTTTGTATGAAATAAAAGCAAAAAAAGTAATATGTGCAACTGGTGGAGCAGCTGGTCTTTATAAGCCTAATAATTCAGGTTTTTCAAGGCATAAAATGTGGTATCCACCATTTAATACTGGTGCAGGATATGCTATGGGAATAAAACATGGTGCAGAAATGACAACTTTTGAAATGAGATTTATTGCTCTTCGTTGTAAGGATACAATTGCACCTACAGGAACAATAGCCCAAGGTGTAGGAGCAAAGCAGGTTAATTCTTTAGGTGAAGTTTATGAAAATAAATATGGACTTACAACATCAGAAAGAGTATATGGAACAGTAAAAGAAAATCTTGATGGAAAAGGTCCTTGTTATTTAAAAACAGAAGGTATTAGTGAAGATAAAAATGATGATTTGAAAAAGGCATACTTAAATATGGCACCAAGTCAGACATTAAAATGGGTTGAATCAGGTAAAAATCCTAGTGAAGAAAATGTTGAAATAGAAGGTACAGAACCTTATATAGTAGGAGGCCATACTGCAAGTGGTTACTGGGTTGATTCTTATAGGGAAACAACAATCAAAGATTTATTTGCAGCAGGAGATGTGGCAGGTGGATGTCCACAAAAATATGTAACAGGAGCTTTAGTAGAAGGTGAAATTGCAGCAAATAGAGCATTAGAAAAGTTACAAGAAGCTAAAGTTACAATAAATAAGTCAGAAGAAGAAGAAATATTAAATAATGCAAAAAGTAATGTAGAAAAAATATTAAATACAGAAAATCCTGTTTATTCAACAGAAGAATTAGAAGAAGCTATGCAAAAAATAATGGATGAATATGCAGGTGGTATAAAAAGTAATTATGGATATTCTGAAAAGAAACTTGATATAGCTGATTATAAAATTAATCAAATTATAAAATTAGCAGATAATTTAGGGGCAAATGATATGCAGGAGCTTATGTATGTTTATGAGCTTAAGGAAAGACTTGTAGTATGTAAAACACTTATTGCCCATTTAAAAGCTAGAAAAGAAACAAGATGGCATAGTTTTGCAGAAAATCTTGATTACCCAGAAAAGAGTGATAAGTATTTAAAATATGTTAACTCTAAATATGAAAATGGCAAAATAAAAATTATATATAGAGACTTAGTAGGTAGAGGTGAAGTATATGAGCATAGCAATTAATAAAGATAAATGTATTGGATGCAAATGCTGTATGGAAGTATGTCCAGGAAGTTTAATAAAGCTTGATGAAAACAATAAAGCATATATTAAATATCCAAAAAATTGTTGGGGATGCTGTTCATGTATAAAAGAATGTAAAAAAAATGCAATTGGACTTTACCTAGGTGCAGATATTGGCGGTATGGGAAGTATTATGACAGTAAAAAAAGAAAAGGACATTTTAAAATGGCAAATTGAAAAATCTAATGGAGAAATCCATGAAATAGATGTAAACACAAAGGATTCTAATAAGTATTAAGGAGGAATAATAATGGGAGAATTATCACATTTAGATCAGTTAGAGGCAGAAGCTATATATATAATAAGAGAAGTGGCAGCAGAATGCGAAAAGCCAGTAATGCTATATTCAATAGGAAAGGATAGTTCAGTAATGCTTCATTTAGCATTAAAAGCTTTTTACCCTGAAAAACCACCATTTCCATTTTTACATGTAGATACAACATGGAAATTTAAAGAAATGATTCAATTTAGAGATAGAATTGCCAAGGAAAAAGGTATTGAAATGCTTAAATACACTAATGAAGATGGTGTAAAAAGAGGAATAAATCCTTTTGATCATGGTTCTGCATATACAGATATTATGAAAACACAAGCATTAAAGCAGGCTTTAAATAAGTATGGATTTACTGCTGCTTTTGGTGGAGGAAGAAGAGATGAAGAAAAATCTCGTGCTAAGGAAAGAATATTTTCTTTTAGAAATGAATTTCAAGCATGGGATCCTAAAAATCAAAGACCTGAAATGTGGAAACTTTTTAATACAAAGATAAATAAGGGAGAAAGTATGAGAGTTTTCCCTATTTCAAACTGGACAGAAAAAGATATATGGCAATATATAAAGAGAGAAAATATAGAAATAGTTCCTTTATATTTTGCAAAAGAAAGACCAGTTGTATATAGAGATGGAAATATAATTATGGTTGATGATGACAGAATGAAACTTAGAGATGGAGAAAAGATTGAGTATAAAAAAGTAAGATTTAGAACTCTTGGATGTTATCCATTAACAGGAGCAACTGAATCAGAGGCTGATACATTAGATGAAATTATAGATGAAACTTTAAGTGCTGTATCATCAGAAAGAACAACAAGAGTTATTGATAGTGAAGCAGCAGGCAGCATGGAAAGAAGAAAAAGGGAGGGATATTTCTAATGAAAAGTTTATTAAAGTTTATTACATGTGGAAGTGTTGATGATGGTAAATCAACATTAATAGGTCATATTTTATATGATGCAAAACTTATTTATGCAGATCAAAAAAAAGCATTAGAACTTGACAGTAAGGTTGGAAGCAGAGATGGTAAAATAGATTATTCTCTTCTTTTAGATGGTCTTATGGCAGAACGTGAACAGGGAATAACAATAGACGTGGCTTACAGATATTTTAATACAGATAATAGAAGTTTTATAGTAGCAGATACTCCAGGACATGAAGAATATACAAGAAACATGGCTGTTGGTGCCTCTTTTGCAGATCTTGCAATAATATTACTTGACGTAAGTCAAGGGGTTTTGGTTCAAACTAGAAGACATGCAAGAATATGTGCATTAATGGGTATAAGATACTTTGTTTTTGCTATAAACAAAATGGATCTTGTAAATTATAGTGAAGAAAGATTTAATGAGATAAAAGAACAATTAAATGATTTAAGACATGAATTATCTCTTGAAAATGTTAAGATAATTCCAATATCAGCTACTGAAGGTGATAATGTAACTAAAAAGTCAGATAATATGAAATGGTATCAAGGTGAAGATATATTATCATATCTTGAAAATGTTGATATAGAAGAATTAAGCAATGAAAAAGGATTTTATATGCCTGTTCAAAGAGTATGCAGACCAAATCACACATTTAGAGGTTTTCAAGGACAAATTGAAAATGGTGTTATAAATGTTGGAGATGAAATAACAACTCTTCCAAGTAATGAGAAAGCAAAAGTTAAAAGTATTAATGTAGATAAACAAAGTGCATTTAAGGGACAAGCTGCTAATATCCAACTTGATAGAGAAGTGGATGTATCAAGAGGATGTGTACTTGTAAAGGATGCAGAAATAGGAACAAGTAATTTAATATCTGCAACAATTTTATGGATGGATGATGAAAGACTACCTGTTGGTAAAGAATTTCTTGTAAAGGTTGGAACAAAAACTATTCCAGGAATTGTAAAAGATATAAAATATAAAGTAGATGTAAATACAGGAGATCACTTAAAAGCAGGAACCCTTAGCAAAAATGAAATAGCTTTATGTACTATTCAACTTGCAGAAAATATAGTTATAAGTGAATTTAAAAAATATAGAACATTAGGTGAATTTATTCTTATTGACAGAGTATCAAATATGACATCAGCATGTGGTGTTGTAGAAAAAGCATATGGAGAAAATGAGAAGGATAATGACAATATTACATTTAAATATAATGATTTAGAAGCAAGAGGAGACATATTTGAAGAATTCTATTATGATACAGATAGCTTAGGAGTTTATAAATATAAAAAAGATGAAAAATTATATACAGTTGGAGATAATATAAACTTAACTGGTGCAAGCTACCAATATCCTGAAGATTTTGATATACTTATTTTTAGAGATAGTATATCAATAAAAGTTGAAGGTGGCGTAATAAAAGATATTACTTCTCTAGACAATTACACATTTAGTGGAAATCCACTTGTTAATGGTAGAGGTTTTGCACTAAATGTAAAATCAAAAGATGATCTAAATACATTACTTAATGATTATAAAAATTTAAAGGAGGCTGACTTCTTAAATAAGTGGGCTGATTTTACAAAGTATAGGAAGGTTGTATTTGGAATTAACTAGGAGGAAATAATATGGCAGTAAATGCAAAACGTCAAAAAGAGTTAAAAGCTTTGGGTTTTTTACTTCAAAATGATAAGGAACACTTTGCAGTGAGACTTTTAAGTAAGGCTGGCAATTTTACTACTAAGGAACTAAAAGATATTGCAATGCTTGCAGACAAATATGGAAAAGGCTATGTAGGAGAAACTACACGTCTTCAAGTGGAAATTCCATGGATCAAAGATGAGGATGTAGAAAGTTTTATTGAAGAAGCTAAAGCTTTAGGATTAAGGCATGGAGGTACAGGTCAAAAAATAAGACCTCTTGTATCCTGTAAGGGTACAGTCTGTCTTCATGGAAATATCGACACTCAAAAAATATGTAGACAATTAGAAGAAGCACATTTTGCAGAAGATACTCCTCACAAATGTAAAATTGGTGTAGTTGGATGTGCAAATAACTGTGCAAAGGCAAATATTAATGATATTGGAATCCTTGGAAGAACTGTACCAGAATTTAATCTTAACAATTGTGTAGGATGTGGTATGTGTGTTAAAGGATGCAGACAAAAGGCACTAGAAGTTGTTAATGGTAAGATAGTTCATAATAAGGATCTTTGTGTAAATTGTGGCGAATGTGTAAGAGTTTGCAAGCTTAATGCTGCCATAGCTAAGGAAAAAGGTGCAGAAATCTTTGTAGGGGGAAGATTTGGACGTGCTATAAGAATAGGTGATTCTTTGGGAAAAATATTTAAAGAAGAAGAAATTGTACCTATGGTAAATAAAATTTTGTCTTACTATAAAGAAGTTGGAGAAAAAGGTGAAAGAATATCTCATGTTATGGATAGAATAGGAAAGGATAATTTTATAAAAGAATTATTAAAGTAGTACTTTTAATAAGTGTGTCATTAGCAGTTAAAAATTGTTAATGGCACACTTATTTTTATGAAAAATAATTATAATAATTTTGTGAAAAAGTAATTATTATGGTAAAATACTATTAAGTGTGTTAGGTATTTAAAAATTGAATATTTATATGATTAAAATCTATCTACAATTTTAAGGAGTGGATAGAAATGATAAAGAAAGTAATAGCAATTTTAATGTCAGCAGGAATTATAATAACTTCACTAAGTGGTTGCAGTATTGACAAAACTATATTAGGAAATGATGTTACAATTGATGGTGAAACTTGCAAGGATGTTTCCTTTAAAACGATTAGAAAGCAATTAAATGGACAAATACCATCAACAACAGATGGACAAAATGCTGATAATTCTAAATTAGTAAATGCAGATAATATAAACATAAATGATATGGGAACTCAAGGTGGCAAAAAAGGCAAAGATGGAGAAGAAAAGGGATTCCCAGAAGATAAAAGCAACAAAAAATTTTCAAATGATAAAAATAATAAAGAAATGAATGAAAATAAGAATTAGAAAAATAATTTAAACATTAAAAAATATCATTTGTTATATTAATATCAAGTGATATTTTTTTATTTTGGGGGTATGAGATGAAGAGAATTCTTATAGTTGAAGACAATATAGATGTAAATAATATGGTCAGGGAAATGTTGACAAATTCACAATATGAAGTTTTTTCAGCTTTTAATGGAATAGAAGCTGTAAAGGCTATTAAGAAAAATACATATGATTTAGTAATTCTTGATATTATGCTGCCCTATAAAAGTGGTGATGAAGTTTTAAGAGAAATAAGGCAATTTACAGATATTCCTGTAATAATATTGTCTGCCAAGGATATGGTTTCTACTAAAATTGATTTATTAAAACTTGGGGCTGATGATTATATAACAAAACCTTTTGATTTAGGTGAACTTGTAGCAAGGGTAAATGTGTTATTTAGAAGAATAGATAAAAATGTTAAAAAGGACAACCTAATAAGATATAAAGATATTACATTAGATGGTAATTTAAAAAATGTTTTTATTAATAATAACAAATTGGAACTTACTGCAAAGGAATATTTAATAATGGAACTTTTTATGAAAAATAAAGAAAGAATATTTTCAAAAGAAGCTATATATGAAGCCGTATGGGGAGAAGAATATTTAGGAGACGATAATGCAGTAAAAACTCATATGAGTAATTTAAGAAATAAGCTTAAAAAAGCTAGTAATAATGAAGAATATATTGAAACTGTATGGGGTCTTGGATATAGACTTAAAAATAATTAGTTTACATTCTTATCTTTTTATTTACATTTTACCTAATAAATCTTAACCTTTTCTAAACCTTTAATATGTATATTAAAAGTATAGAAAAAAGGCGGTGGTTATATGGATGAATATATATTAGAAACTGAACATTTACATAAAAAATATAAAAAGCATGAAGTTATTAAAGATGTTTCGGTAAAAATAAAAAAAGGCAAAATATATGGGCTTATTGGAGAAAATGGAGCAGGTAAATCTACATTTATGAGACTTGTTACAGGGCTTTCATTCCCTGATGAAGGAAATATTAAGCTTTTTGGCAATTCTTTTAATAAGCTTGCTACTGAGAGAAAGAGGATAGGATGTATGATTGAATATCCAAGTTTTATTCCTTATATGACAGCAAAAGAAAATTTAACATATCATAGAACTATTAAAGGAATTCCAGATGCAGAAATTGAGGAAAAACTTTTAGATTTAGTTGGACTTAATGATGCAAAAAATAAAAAGGCAAAGAATTTTTCTCTTGGCATGAAGCAAAGACTTGGAATAGCTATAGCACTTCTTGGCAATCCAGAACTTCTTATTTTAGATGAACCAGTTAATGGGTTGGATCCTAAAGGAATTATAGAAATAAGAGAACTTCTTAAAAAGTTATCAAGAGAAAAGGGCATGACAATTATTATATCAAGTCACAATTTACCTGAATTATATCAGCTTGCTACAGATTTTATTATAATTCATAAGGGAGAAGTTAAAGAAAATATTACATCTGAAGAATTAGATGACAAATGTAAGCATGCAATAAATATTAAGTGTGATAATGTTGAAAAACTAGCAAGTGTATTAGAAACAAAACTTAAAACAACTAATTATAAAGTTATGCCTAATAAAGTAGTAAAACTTTATGATTATTTAGATGAAAAGGAACTTGTTTCAAGAACAATATTTGAAAGTGGAATAAATATTTCAGAATTTATAGCAACAGGTGATACATTAGAAGATTATTTTATTTCTGCAATAGGAGGAGATAAGAATGATTAATATGATTAAAGCTGATTTATATAAAATGAGAAAATCAATAACAATGAAAGTGGTATTTTTAATAACATTAATATGTTCTATTTTAATGGCTTTAATGTCTTATTTTATTGCAGATGGAAGCTTAAGTGATACATATAGTGGTATAACTTTTCTTTTTGCAGATGCTAATATGACTAGTATATTAGGATCAGTACTTGCAGCCGTATTTATATGCAGTGATTTTGAAAATAAGGTAATAAGCACAGAAATATCATCAGGTACAAGCAGATTTACTATAATTATAGGAAAAATAATTTCATATTTTATTGCAGTAAGTATAATAATGCTTCCATATGCTATTGTGTCTATTATTGGAGTTTTATTAAAGAAAAATTTTTCAATATCACAGGGAGTGGGCTTTTTTAACTTATTACAAAGTAGTCAAAATATATCATTTTCAACAAGTGATGTGTTAAAATTAATAGTAGTAGCTTTAGTTTTAATAGTTGTATATTTAGGACAATTTATTATATGTATACCAATTACATTTAAAGTGAAAAAGCCTGTTATTGTAGTAGCTGTTTATTATGCATTTACTGTAGCTATGGCGCAAATTTCAAATTTAGCTGCAAAGTCAGATGCTTTTAATAATATATTGTCATGTACACCTTATGGAAATAAATATTTGTTTTTAACATTAGAATCATCCTGTGGTGATATTGTAAAGGCATTAGCTGTAAGCATTATATTTGTAATATTTATATCAATAATTTCATACTTATTATTTAGAAAAGAAGAAGTAAAGTAGTAAAAAGGAGAATTTAAATGAAGGATATAATTATAATATTTTTAGTAATATTTTTAGTAATATGTTTTATTTATATTCTTATTTTAAATGCTCAAATAATAAGTATAGATAATCAAATGAAGTTAAAACTTAAAGAAAAAAACAAAAGACCAATAACTATTCAATTTACTAATAAAAAGATTATTAATCTTGTAAAAAGCATAAATAAGATTCTAGAAAATGAAGAAAATGTGAGAAGTGAAATTGTAAAAAATGAAAATGAATTTAAGGATATGATAGCAAATATTTCTCATGATTTAAGAACTCCATTAACAGCAATAAAAGGTTATCAGCAGCTTATAGATTCGGAAGAATTATCATATAACCAAAGAGAAAAGCTTAAAATTGCAATGAAACATACAAGTGAACTTGGAGATTTAATTGAGCATTTTTTTGAATATTCTAGACTTGTAAATTCAGAACCTAAGGTAGAAATGAAAAATATTAATATAACAAGTATAATAACTGAATGTATTATATCAGTTATACCTCAATTTGAAGCAGCAAAACTAAAGGTAAAATTTAATGCAGATAATATATTCTATGCTTTTGCAGATAAAGAAATGTTTACTAGGATAATATTAAATCTTCTTGGAAATTGCTTGAAATATTCATCTAGCGATGTAACTATATTAATAAATAAAAAAAATGAATATATATGCATATCTGTAATTAATGAAGTAGATAATATTAGTAAGATTAATGAAAAAAAGATATTTGACAGATTTTATTCATTAGATCCATCTAGAAATAACTCAGGTGGCTTGGGGCTTTCAATAGTAAAGCTTTTATCAGAAAAGATGAATGGGAAGGCAGAAGCAGTTTTTGATAATAATTTAATTGAGATTAAAGTATATTTGATGAATAAAAATTCATGCAAAAATATAGATTTACTTAATAAAATATGATAAAATATTTTAAAAGATGAAAGTAAATTTGTATCTTAGGCACCTTTCATATAGAAAGGTGTCATATTTTTTATTATTAAATGGAGGTAGGCATGAAAAAAATAAGATTTTTATTAATTTCATTTATGTTACTTATTAGTGTCTTTATGTTTGGGTGTTCAAGTAATAGTAGCATTTTAGGCAACAATAAAAAAATAGTAGTTGGTACAAATGCGGAATTTGAACCTTTTGAGTATATAAATGAAAAGGGAGAAATTGATGGATTTGATCCAGCTGTTATGAAGGCTATAGGAAAGTCAATAGGGTATGATGTTGAATTTAAAAATATGGAATTTAAGTCATTAACGGCAGCATTAAAAACAGGAAGCTTAGATGCTGTAATTGCAGGAATGACAGTTACAGATGAAAGAAAAGAAAGTGTAGATTTTTCAGATACTTATTATAATGCAACTCAATGCATAATTATTCAAAAGGGAAGTAGTGTATCTTCCATTGAAGATTTAAATGGAAAAGAAATAGCTGTTCAAGAGGGAACAACAGGAGATATTTTAGTTACACCATCTGAAAATAATGAAAGAATAACAAATGCTAATACAAATGTTAAAAGATTTAAAAAGGGATCAGATGCTGTACTTGAACTAAAGAATGGTGGAGTAGATGCAGTTGTTATAGATAAGAGTCCAGCAAAAAAATATGTTTCTCTAAATAGTGATTCTCTAGAACTTATTGAAGATGAAGAGTCAACTGAATCATATGCAATTGCAGTAGCTAAGGGAAATAAAGAATTATTAGATGATATAAATAAAGGACTTGAAGAGATTAAAGAAAATGGTGAGTTTGATAAACTTGTTGATGAGTATATAAATAAGGAACAATCAACTAATGAATCAGATTCTCAAAATTTCTTTGTTAAAACTGCTCATAAAATTAAATATGTGTTTGTTGATACAAATGGCTATAAACTGCTTTTAAAAGGTTTGGGTTTAACAATAGCAATTACAGTTTTTGCAATAATAATTGGAACAATTTTAGGATTTATAATTGCTTTTATGAAAATGACAGAAGTAAAGAATAAAAGAAAAACTGTATTGTCAAGGTTAGCAGGAGCATATATAAGCGTTTTAAGAGGAACTCCAGTTGTTGTTCAACTTTTGATAATGTATATGGTTATATTTAAGAGTCATTATGGTTTTATAGCTGCAGTTTTAACCTTTGGGTTAAATAGTTCTGCGTATGTAGCAGAAAATATTAGAGCAGGTATTATGGCAGTAGATAATGGACAAATGGAAGGTGGTCTTTCTCTTGGATTTACTTATGGTCAAACTATGAGATATATAGTCCTTCCTCAATCTGTTAAGAATTGTTTGCCAGCCCTTGGAAATGAATTTGTTGCACTTTTAAAGGAAACATCAATTGTTGGATATATTGCCATTCAAGATTTAACTAAGGCTGCAGATTTTATTATATCAAGAACATATGAAACATTTTTGCCTCTTATTGCAATAGCAATAGTTTATTTTGTAATAGTTATGATATTAACAAAGATTGTTAAAGAAACTGAAAGGAGGTTGCGTCAAGGTGATATGCGTTAAAAATTTAAAAAAATCTTTTGGTGAATTAGAGGTTTTAAAAGGAATTAATTATAATATAGAAAAAGGTCAATGTGTTGTATTTATAGGTCCATCAGGATCAGGTAAAAGTACTTTTTTAAGATGCTTAAATATGCTTGAAGTTCCTACAGCAGGTAATATTATTATTGATAATGAAGATATTACAAAGCCTCATGTGAAAATAAATAAAGTTAGACAGGAAATAGGAATGGTATTCCAACATTTTAATTTATTTAATAATTTAACAGTGCTTGAAAATATTACCCTTGCGCCAATTAAGCTTAAAGGTTTAACTAAAAAGGAAGCAGAAGATAAAGCAAAATCTCTTTTAAAACGTGTTGGGTTATTAGATAAGGCTGATAATTATATAAGTCAACTTTCAGGCGGCCAAAAGCAAAGAGTTGCAATTGCAAGAACTTTAGCTATGGAGCCTAAAGCAATTCTTTTTGATGAACCAACATCTGCTCTAGATCCTGAAATGGTTGGTGAAGTTTTAGAAGTTATGAAGTCACTTGCAAAGGATGGTATGACAATGGCAGTTGTAACTCATGAAATGAATTTTGCTAAAGAAGTAGCTGATAAGGTTGTATTTATGGATGGAGGATATATTTTAGAAGAGGGTACTCCAGATGAAGTATTTGGTAATCCTAAACATGAAAGAACAAAAGCATTTTTAAGTAAAGTTATTGTAAAGTAATATTTAGTAAATATATTAATGCATATAAATCTATACGTAGTGTTATGAATAGTAGTGATAATAAAAAATACTTGTAAGTGAATAAAATTTATAAATTTGTCAATAATAAAGATGATATGTGAAATAAAGCATACATCTTTATTTTTTTACTTATAAGGGGTTAATTATGTTTCAAAAAAAGACTAAACATTTAAATATGGAAAAATGCACTAAAACTATATATAATACATTGTTTCATAATAATAAATTGCAATGTCCTTTTTGTTCCAATATTAATATAGTTAAGAATGGAAAAAATAAAAATAAACAAAGATATTTATGTAAAGATTGTAAAAAATCATTTATAAATGAAACTAATACACCAATATATAATTCTAAAAAAAATATAAATTTATGGATTAGATTTTTAGAATGTCTTTATAAACAGTATTCTCTTCGTGAAATTTCTAAAAAAGTAAATATATCAACTTCAACAGCTTTTTATTGGAGACATAAAATATTAGATGCAATAAGAGAAAATGAAAAAATTAAATTTCTTTCAGGATTTATAAAATGTAGAGCAATATTATTTAATGAATCTTTTAAAGGAAATCATAGTAAAAGTAAATTTAAAATGCCAAGACCTGCATATAAAAGTTATTTGACACCATTTGAATTCCTAAAAAGAAAAAAAGTTTGTGTTTTATTAGCAGATGATACAAAAAATAAATTACTTTCACCAATAGGTAGAACTAGTGGATTAATTCCAGAATATAATCTTATAAAATTTTTTAATAATAATACTAATGAAGTTACAAAACTAATTTCAAATAACATTAATTTGAGAAGATATAAAAAATTAAATAATGTATTCTCATTAGTAAATTTTTTTGAACTAGATGCAAATGAGCAAAATAAATATAATTTTAATGATATTAATTTTATTTCCATGGATGTTTATAACTTTTTTTGCCCATATAGAGGAGTTGCAACAAAATATTTGTCAAATTATCTTGCACTATTTAAATTTATAAATATGAATAAGATAAAATCGTGTCCACTTTTTTATAGAGTAAGTATGCCCCTTTTTATAAAAAACTATAAGGAGCGATTGCCACTCATAGCATAAAAGATTTTACTATATTTTTTATGTACTAATATTATTTATAATAAGAGATTTTTAATTATTTTATGCATACCATAAATAAAGTATCACTTATATTAAAAACACTACGTATAGTTTTATTATAATAATCTATATACATAATAAAAGCCTTGGACAATAAATTATCATCCAAAGCTTGTATGAGATTATTTTCACAAAAACTATTTTATTTTTAAATAGCTTGCTGAATAAGGTGGTAAAGTTAATCCGCCTTCAAATTTAACTTCGTTATTTGATATTAAATCTATGGCAGCAGAAGCACCTGCATCAAAATGAGCAGTATAGTCATAATCTCCAGCATTTATGCATACTAAAATCCTTTCACCCTCAAAATCTCTTTCAAAAATACATTGATGATTAGTAAGAACAACAGATTTAAAATTACCATTACATAATGCTTTACTGCTTTTGTGTGCAGAAGCAAGTTTGCTTATCCAATCAGACAAATCATTTTCTATAAAAGTATCAAAGCATGCACGAAGGGCATTGTCCCCATCACTTTTATTGCCTTCTGCTCCCCATTCACTTCCGTAGTATATACAAGGGATTCCTGGCATTCCAAAAGCCATAGCATAAATTAATGGCAAATGATTTTTATTAGTTAAGTTACTTGCTATTCTTGATACATCATGATTATCTACAAATGATAATAAATGTTTACCTTTATAAAGTGTCCAATTTTCTGGACCAAATTGTCTTAAAAGTGAATGGACAATTTCAAACATGTTCATACTGTTAAAGCTTGAAAATAATCCTTTATAACATTCATAATTTGTGCAGCTATGAAGCATTTCATTATTAACAAATTGATTATAGTCGCCATGTAGAAGTTCACCTAGTAAAAGAAATTCAGGTTTTAAATTATCAGTAAAACTTCTAAGCCTTTTTAAAAAGTCCTTATCAAGACAATAAGCAACATCAAGTCTTAGACCATCAATATCAAATTCATCTACCCAGCCTTTAATTGCATTAAAAATATGATTTATTACTTCTTCGTTTTTAAGATTTAATTTTACTAAGTCAAAGTTACCTTCCCAACCTTCATACCATAAACCATCATTGTAATTAGAGTTTCCGCCAAAATCTATATGAAACCAATCTTTATATTTTGAATTTTCTCTGTTTTTTAGTACATCTTGAAATCCAAAGAAACCTCTACCTACATGATTAAATACACCATCTAAAACTACTTTTATTCCATTTTCATGTAACTTTGCACAAACTTTTTTAAAGTCTTCATTAGTACCTAGTCTTGTATCTATTTTTGTATAATCTCTTGTGTTATATCCATGAGTGTCAGATTCAAAAACAGGTGAAAAGTATATTGCATTAGCTCCAATTTTCTTTATATGTGGAATCCAATCAATAACCTTTAATATTCTTGATTCTAATATGCCATCATTTTCAAAAGGTGCTCCACAAAATCCTAATGGATATATTTGATAAAAAACACTATTATAAGCCCACATTAATATTTCCTCCTTGTTTTGTATAAGTTTGTATATACTTATTTATCGTATAAGGGATTATTGTTCTAAATAGATATTTACTATTTTATTAAAAAACATTTATAATTATTATCTAAAAGCCCAAAAATAACTTATAGATATTTAGAGCAAAGTAATATATAATATAAAAAGTAAAAAAAATTGGAGGAAATGCTATGAAAATAATAAACCCAAGTATAAAATTAGAAGATGAAATAGATAGCCAAAGAATTATAAAAAAGCTTGAAAGAATAGGTAGAGTTTGTTATAAAAGTGAAGGAAATATAAATGACGAATCAGCAGAAAAATTTATTTCTAACATTTTAAATAGAAATCATGAATCTGTTATAGAACACGAAAGTATATCTGTTAGAATTATATGTGATAGGGGCGTAACTCACGAAATTGTAAGACACAGAATAGCAAGTTATAGTCAGGAAAGTACAAGATATTGTAATTACTCAAATGATAAATTTGGAAATGAACTTACATTTATAAAACCTTGTTTTTTTGAAGAAGGTTCACATAAATATGAAATTTGGAAAAATTCAATGCAAAATGTTGAAAATGAATATATGGAACTTATAAGAGCTGGGGCAAAGCCACAGGAAGCTAGATCAATACTTCCAAACTCAATTAAAACAGAAATTGTAATGACAATGAACTTAAGAGAATGGAGACATTTCTTTTTATTAAGGTGTGATAAAGCAGCACATCCTCAAATGAGAGAAGTTGCAATTATGATTTTAAATATTTTTAAAGAAAAACTTCCATTGCTATTTGGAAATATTAAAGTTGAAGAATAGTTTTTTAGAATCTGGTAGTTTTACTAGATTCATTTATTATATATTAAGAAAAAGTTCACAATAAAGCATATAAATGGTATACTTATTAAAGAATTTTAAATTTTAATAATTAAATATAGGGGGAATATAATGGATTATAGAACTTATTTAAAAAATTATCCTGATGAAAATGGGAGATTTGGACCATATGGTGGCGCATATTTAAGTGATGAATTAAAACCAGCTTTTGAAGAAATATCAGAAGCATATCAAACAATATGCCATTCTTCAAAATTTATAAATGAACTTAGAAGAATTAGAAAAGAGTTTCAAGGAAGACCAACTCCAGTATATCATGCTGACAGATTATCAAGAACAATTGGAAATTGTCAAATTTATTTAAAAAGAGAAGATTTAAATCATACTGGTGCCCATAAACTTAATCATTGTATGGGTGAAGGACTTCTTGCAAAATACATGGGTAAAAAAAGGCTTATAGCAGAAACTGGTGCTGGACAACATGGTGTAGCACTTGCTACAGCAGCAGCTTACTTTGGACTTGAATGTGAAATACATATGGGAGAAGTTGACATAAAAAAGCAAGCTCCTAATGTTACAAGAATGAAAATATTAGGTGCTAAAGTAGTACCTGTTACTCATGGGTTAAAAACATTAAAAGAAGCAGTAGATTCTGCTTTTGAATCATATGCTAAGAATTACAAAGATTCTATTTATTGTATTGGTTCAGCATTGGGACCACATCCATTCCCACTTATGGTTCGTGATTTTCAATCTGTAATTGGTTATGAAGCTAAGGATCAATTTAAAGAAATGACAGGACTTATGCCAGAGGTTGTATGTGCAGCTGTTGGAGGAGGAAGTAATTCTATTGGTATGTTTATACCATTTCTTGATGAGCCAGCTACTGAAATAGTTGGAATTGAACCACTTGGAAGAGGAAAAAAATTAGGAGATCATGCAGCTTCAATGTCATTTGGAGAAAAAGGAATTATGCATGGATTTGAAAGTATAATGCTTAAAGATAAAGATGGTAATCCGGCACCTGTTTATTCAATTGCCAGTGGTCTTGATTATCCATCAGTAGGACCTGAACATGCATTTTTACATGATTTAGGAAGAGTAAATTATAATACTGTATCTGATGAAGAAGCCATGGAGGCATTTTATAAATTATCAAGATATGAAGGTATAATACCAGCAATTGAAAGTGCTCATGCTGTTGCATATGCTATGAGAAGAGCAAAGGAAATGAAGCAGGGATCTATTCTTGTATGCTTAAGTGGAAGAGGCGATAAGGATATAGATTATGCTGTAGAAAAATATGGACTTGGAGAACAATTCTTTAAATAATAAAAAAAGTTTCTTAGATTATAATCTGAGAAACTTTTTTATATCTATAAAATTATTTAGTAACTTTTTGCTTTTTTCTTAAATTTATTTTTGCTAATCCAATTATATAAATTAATGCTATACTTCCGTATACAAGTACTTTCATATCATGTGAATCAAATGTATCAGATGGTGTATTTGTACTTATTTGTGGAGTATCAGTTGTTGAAGGTGTGTTTGTGCTAATTTGTTCCTTGGAAATTGTTATACTGTCGTAAATTACAGGTTCTTTAATAATGGTATCAGTATTGGTGTCGTATTTAAAGGTATATGTTTTACTGGAAATTTTATCCTTTGATACTTCAAATATTGTGTAAAATTGTTCTTGTTTATCTGAACTTGTCAATCCATCTTGGTTATATTTAGCATCTGCTGAATTTATATCAAGGAAAGAGTAATTTGTACTTAGTGGATCTCCCTCTGAAACTTTGTAATCAATTTTTTTATACCATTTAAGTCCACCAGCATGTCCGCCTACCATATATAATGGAGAACCATTATGTTTGAAATAAGAACCATCATTATTTTGTGCAAGATTTGCATTGTTACCTTCTTTTGTGATAAACCCTCTTGCATATACATGGTCATGACCTTCTAAAACTATATCTACATTTAGGTCTGATAAAATAGGTCCCCAGTATTCTCTAGCTGCTTTTATATCTGAATCAACAATATGTGAAGCTCCAGTATAAATTGATTTGTGGAAAGATACTATAACCCACTTGTTATTATCTTTTGCTTCTTTAACTTCTTTTTCTAAATATTCCTTTTGGGCATTTCTTATTTCATCATTACTTTTGGCAGTTTCAAGATTTAGTACTATGAATTTTGCAGCGCCATAATTAAATGAGTAAACAGCATCAGAAACATCTGAAGAGGCAGAAGGTGCAGTTATATGTCCTGTAAAATTTGAAACATCATGATTTCCTTGAGTTACGGCAAGTAGGTGATTAGAAAACATATTTTGACCTTGGTCTTTATATAAACCTCCGTTATTAAAAAGATTTTCATATTGGCTTTCATCATCTGCATTGTTTGTAATATCACCAGCTATATACACAAGATTAATATCATTTTTTTTATTTATCATATTGCAAGTTGCTCCAAAAGCTTTGGCATTTATACTATTAGATACTTGAGTATCAGCAAGAAAAGCAAATTTTATTGTGTCATCACCTGAATCATTTAATGCAGTAGTTGTAGTAAAGCTTCCATCAAATGATTTATCTCCTGAAGTAATTGTATATGTATATTTTGTTTTTGAATTTAAGCCATTTATTAGAAGCATCACCATAGTAGTATATGCTTACTTCATCCCAATTTGTATAACTGTTATCAAAATAAACTGTTATGGTATCTGTTGAGTTGCTGTAGCCTTTGTATCATCAGCACTTGGTTTCGAGCTAAAAAACATTGTTACCATTAATATGGCAATAGTAAAGAGTGATAAGAGAGTATTTAAAGTTTTTTTCATAATAAAATCTCCTTTAGTATTTATTTTTGATTCAATAATAATATAAATATAATTTGTTAAAAATAGCTCAAATTTTATTTAAAAATAAAGTTAATTTTATATTAAAGGATGATTTTAATTGTAAATAAAAATTAATTTAAGTAAATAAAAAGTTAATTTTGTTGGAAAAGATAAATAAATTTCGATAGAATACGATAATGAATTATATGAAATAGCTATGTGTAAAATTATAAATTATTAGGGGGAAGTAATATGGTAAAAGTTAAGAGAAGTATGAAAACTGATTTAGTGGTGGTAACAAATATTATAATTTTTATAATAGTAATGATATTATCTGCTGTTACTGATTTAACTTTAAGAAAAAATCTTGATAACGAAGTGAAGGAAGGGTTAGAAGGTGTAGCTTATAGTGTATTAGATGTTTTAGAGAAGGGAACTGAAGGTGATATAGTTAAAGATAGTGCTGGTAATTTGAAAAAAGGTAATTTTGCAATAGGAATTGATAATGAATTTGTTGATTCTATAAAAGAACATACAAATATTGATGTTACTATCTTTGCGGGTGATACAAGAGTTGCAAGTTCAGTGAAAGATAGTAAAGGAGATAGAGTTGTAGGAACTAAAGCCAGCCATGAAATTATTGAAGAAGTTATTAATAAGGGAAATACATATTTTAGCAAGAAATTAGATATTGAAGGAACAAATTATTATGTATATTATGTGCCTATAAAAGATAAGTCAGGAGAAGTTATTGGAGTATCTGTTGCTGGAAAACCAACAGGTAAAGTTGATTCTATAGCATATTCTGGTATAATACGTCAAGCGATTTTTGGCTTTTTAGCTATTATTATAGCAGCAGGGGTAATTTATATAAGATCAAATTCTATAGCCAAATCCATAAATGGTGTTTGCGAATATCTTATGATTCTTTCTAAGGGTGATTTATCAAAATCTATTGATAAAAAATATATAGACAGAAAAGATGAAATAGGATTAATAGCCAAAGTTTCAGAAGAGTTAAAAGATAGTCTTAAATCCCTTATAGGAAAAACAATAGATGCTTCAAAATCATTAATAGATCATTCATCACAATTAGAGGTAATATCTGATGATTGCTTAAGAAATACAGAATCTGTAAATAGAGCTATGA
The DNA here is from genome assembly GCF_052066735.1 of Clostridium sp. HCP1S3_C6. Classification (NCBI taxonomy): domain Bacteria; kingdom Bacillati; phylum Bacillota; class Clostridia; order Eubacteriales; family Clostridiaceae; genus Clostridium; species Clostridium sp. HCP1S3_C6. The sequence continues at coordinate 15,885 of NZ_JBQHRN010000020.1, read as the reverse complement.
ATGAAATATCAAATGGTGCTATGTCACAAGCTGAAAATACTCAAAATGCTTCAGAAAAATCTATAAATATGGGTGACTTAATTAAAAATATAAAAGATAATGTCGATAACTTAGATAGTAGTACTGGAGCTATAAGTAAAGCTGAAAGTGATGCAGATAAAATAATTGAAGAATCTAGTGAATATAATAATGTTACAATAGATTCAGTAACAAAAATTGCACAACAAACAGAAAAAACAAATGAAGCAGTTAATAAAATTAAAAATGCAATTGAACTTATTACAGAAATTGCAGACCAAACTAATCTTTTAGCATTAAATGCAAGTATTGAAGCTGCAAGGGCTGGAGAAGCAGGCAAAGGATTTGCTGTTGTTGCAGAAGAAATTCAAAAGCTTGCAGATGAATCAAATAAGTCAGCTAAAACAATAGAGCAATCTATACAAGAACTTGCAGTTGAATCAGATAGAACTGTTTCAATTATGAAAAATGTAGAAGAAGCTGTTAATAACCAGAAAGTTAAAATTACCCAAACTAAAGATACTTTTAAAGTTGTAAGTAATGGAGTGATTAAATCTGTAGAAGATATACATGAAATAAGTAACCAAGCTGAAGGACTTGATAAAGTAAAAGATGGAATAATTGACATTTTACAAAACTTATCTGCAATTGCAGAAGAAAATGCTGCATCTACAGAGGAAACAACAGCATCTATGAATGAACTAGCAAGCACAATAGAAAAGGTATCTAAGTCATCAGAAAAATTAAAAGATTTAGCAGAGGACTTAGAAAAAAGCGTATCAATATTTAAAATTTAGATAAATAGGACTTCTTATGAAGAAATAAATTCATAGGAGGCCCTTATTTTTTAATAAAAATAATTATAAGAGGAGAGGTAATATACTTTTTTTATGGAAAAAGTCTTGTGGTATAATATAATAAAAAACAGAAGTGGAGATAATATGAAAGATAGAATTATTAAATATATGATGATTGTAAGTATATTTATTAGTGTATATGTAATTACTTATAATGGATTTGTTGGTCTTATGCAATCCCTTAGAGAAATTTGTGCAATAGTATTAATATGTATATTACAGTTAGCTATATCACTTAATGAAAAAAATAAAGTATTCTATATTTTTTTACAAATAATTATATGTTTTATTTGTTTTATTCTTAATATAAATTATATTGTATGTTTATGTCCCTTTATTACTTACTATGCCTTGAGAAATTATATTAATAAGTATTTTATTTTTGTAATTAATATGTTACTTACATTTATTACATATGGGTATCTCACTATAGAAATTATAGGTTATAATATGATTATACTATTTCTTTTAGATGAGGTTAATAACAATATTATTTCTACTGAAAAATTAAGAAAATTAAATAGAAATACAAGATATAGGAACTTTGATTTAGTAAATAAAATAAATAATTTTGATAAATATGTAGAACAAAGCAGAGTAGTTGCAACATTAAAGGAAAGGAATTATATATCTCAAAAACTTCATGATAGTTTGGGACATAGAATAACAGGATCATTAATGCAGCTTGAAGTAACTCTTGAAATGATAGATAAAGATAAAGAATTAAGTAAAAAGTTCTTGAAAAATGCAATGAATAATTTAAGAGAAGGAATGGATGAAATAAGAAGTTTTTTATCAAATATAAAGCCTGAAAATAAAGTATATAATTTTGAGGACATTAAAGAATTATTACTAAAATTTCAATATGAAACATCCATAAAAACTCTTTTTAACATTAAAGGTGATACATCAAAAATAAAAAGCAAATATTTAGAGGCAATAACTTTAAATATAAAAGAAGCATTAACAAACTGTGCAAAATATTCAGAAGCCACTAAAATAGAAGTATCTATTTATTGTTATAATAAAGTTATTAGGGTAGAAATAAAAGATAATGGAATAGGATGTAAAAGGGTAAATAAGGGGCTTGGATTAAGAGGAATGGAAGAAAGAATAGAAAAAATTAATGGAAGAGTAAATTATTCATGTGATAATGGTTTTATAATAAATATGATTATAATATTGGAGGACTAGAAATTGAGTGTAAAGATAATAATATGTGATGATGATAGCTTAATTAGAGAAAGTTTAAAAATATTATTACCATTAAAGGGTGATATAGAAGTAATTGGTATGTGCGAAAATGGCAAAGAAGCTATTGATTTTTGTACAAATAACTTAGTTGATGTGGCCTTAGTAGATATAAGAATGCCAGAAGTGAATGGTGTACAAGCTATAAAAGAAATAGTTGAAAAAACCAAAACTAAATGTCTTGTATTAACAACATTTGATGAAGAAGATTATATAAACGAAGCAATGGAATATGGTGCTAAAGGATATATTTTAAAAAATAGTTCTCCAGAGCAAATTGTTCATTCAATTATGTCTGTATATAATGATACGGTGGTGTTAAATGAAAATATATTAGATAAAATACATGGCAAAAGTAAAACTATAGAATTTTGCAAATATAATTTTACAGATAGAGAAAAAGAAATAATAGTTGCTATTAGTGAGGGATTAAGTAATAAAGAAATAAGTGCAAAATTATTTATATCAGAAGGAACAGTAAGAAATTATATAACAAATATTTTAGATAAAACTCAACTAGAACATAGAACTGCAATTGCTGTAAATTATTTGAAGGGGAATTTTTAATGTGACAAAAGTCATATAGAAAGATGATATTTCTAACTAAAGAAATATCATTTTTTTTTATATAATATGAATATAAAATAAATATAAGTTTTATCTAAATAAAAGAAATAAGGAGATGTAAGTATGAAATTATTAGAAATAAAAAATATTGTAAAAGAATATGATGACAATGTTGCTGTTGATGGTATAAACCTAACAGTAGAAAAAGGACAAATATATGGAATATTAGGACCTAATGGTGCTGGAAAAAGTACTTTAATAAGTATGATATGCGGCCTTAAAAACAAGACTTCTGGTGAAATAATTTATGAGGAAAAAGTTAATAATATAAGAAAATGGAAAGAAAATATAGGAATAGTTCCACAGGATTTTGCAATTTATTTTGATTTAACAGCAGAAGAAAATATTAGATTTTTTTGTTCATTATATGGATACAAAGGTGAAGAACTTAAAAAGAGAACTGCAAAAACATTAGATTTTATTGGCCTTACTGATGTGAAGGATAAAAAAGCAGATACTTTTTCAGGTGGTATGAAAAGAAGACTTAATATAGGATGTGCTATAGCTCATTCACCAAAACTTATTATTATGGATGAACCAACAGTAGGTATAGATCCACAGTCAAGAAATCATATTTTAGAATCAGTTTTAAAACTTAGAGATGAAGGAGCAACAATTATTTATACATCTCATTATATGCAAGAAGTTGAGGATATTTCTGATAAAATATCAATAATTGATAAGGGACATGTTATTGCAGAGGGAACTAGTGATGAATTAAAGAATTTAGTAGGAGATAAGAATGTTTTTAAATTAATATTATCTAAGAGAATAAAAGGACTAGAAGATAAGTTAATGGAAATATCAGAGGTAGAAAAAGTAATTGAAAATGATGGAGAATACAAAATTACTAGCTTGAAAAATACTAACTTAATGACAAAAGTAATAGAGATAGCTTATAGCTTAGGAGGTCAGGTTATTAGTTTTTCAAGTGAAAAACCAACTCTTGAAAATGTATTTTTAGCTTTAACTGGAAAACAATTAAGAGAATAGGGGTGATAAATGTGTTTATTTCATTATTAAACAAGGAATTTAAACAATTTGTTCGTAAAAAATCAAATGTTGTATTATTATTTGTTTTTCCAATTGTATTAATTACTACATTAGCTTTAGGTCTAGATAGTATAATGAATGGAAATTTAAATATATTTGGAAGCGAAGATGAAAAGTCAGTTGTATATTATTCCGTTGATGATAATTCACAATATAAAGATGGATTTAATACCTTTAAAGATGCTGTAAGTGACCAAGTTACCATAGATTTTAAAGAAGACAAGTTAGATAATGTAAAAGATGAAATTGATTCTTATGATGCAGTTGCTTTTGTTAAAGTAACAGAAGATGGTTTTTCAATGTATACATCTAAAAATGGTGATGATACTAAATCAAAAGTATTTAAACAAATTATGGAGAATGTTCTTAATAATTTTTCTACATATAAAACAATTGCAGAGGAAGATCCTATGGCAATGATGAATGTGGTGGAAAGTAAAATAGATGATGTATTAAATGATGAAACAGATGATTTAAGGAATTCATCATCATCAGAATATTATACTTTTGCAGAACTTGCTTTAATTATTTTGTATGTTTCTACCATTACATCTCTATCTACATTTAAAGAAAAGGAGCTTACAACTATTAACAGAGTAAGGCTTTCTAAGGTTTCTGAAGGAAAGATGATTTTTGCAAAAGTTATTTTTGGAACATTAATAGGTGTAGTTCAGACAGTTTTAGTTTGGGCATATTCAAGTATATTCCTAAATGTGAACTGGGGAGAAAATACATTTAAATTTATATTACTATTTATTACATTAGCATTATTTGCATCAATGTCAGGAGTTGTTGTGGGAGTTTCAGTAAATAAAGAAGGATCAGCAACTGGTATATTAAATACAGTTATAATTTTTATTTGTGCATTTGGAGGTTGTTACGTACCACTTTATGAAATAACAAATTCACAGTTTATGGCAACAGTTTGTAAGTTGAGTCCTATATATTGGATTAGCATATCAACTAACAGCATGATATGTGGTATTAAAACAGATAGCTATATAATTGCACTTATAGTTCCTATAGCTTTATCAATAATAATGCTTGTTATTTATTTACTAATAAATAAGAAAAGGGGGGCATTGTCAGATGTTTAGTATAATAAAAAATATATGTAAAGTTTTATTTAAAAGAAAAAGCTTTATAATAACTACCTTTATTTTGCCAATAGGAATAATATTATTATTTTCTTCAATGAATAGTTCTACATCATATTTCCCAATTGCAATTATTAATAATGATAAGGGAAAACTTGGGGATGTATTACAAGACAAGCTTCAAGATATGGATGGTATTGAAATTGATAATATAGACGAAAATGAAAATTATAAGCAGAAGTTGGCATTTCATAATTATGAGATGGTATTAAAGATTGATGAAGATTTTTCAGATAAAATACTTAATGGTGATGAATGTCCTATAGATTTTTATTCAATATCAGAAAGTGATTACAAATCAATACTAGAAAATACAATTGAAAATGAAATTAAGTCCTTGTCTACTATTGCAAGTAATGTGAAAGTAAATAATGATAATCTTGAAAATATAGTAAATGAATTTGAAAATAATAAGCCTGAACTAGAAACAACTGATAAAAATAAAAGAACTAATATTAAAGATGCTTTTGGTGTGATACTATACTTGATGGTTGTTTCAGCTGGAGTTATTTGTGAATATACTTTAGAAGATGAAAAGCTTGGTACAAAAGAAAGAATTCTTATGTCTAAGGTATCTGAAAAAACTTATTTTGGTGGTCAATGCATTATATATTTCTTACTTGCATGTGTGCCAGCTATAGAATATTACATTATTTGTATAGTAAATGATTTTGATTTTGGTTTTGATAATTCTTGGTATCTATTGATAATTCTTCTATCATCAGTACTTCTTAGTGTAGTATTTAGTATGTTTGTTGGATCACTTATAAAGGATAAAACCGTATATAACTTATCTTTAACTGCAGCTATTGTTCCAATATTCATGTTAAGTGGAGCATTTTGGCCATTTGAATTTATGGGATCTGCTCTTCAAGCTATAGGTAATTTTCTTCCTATAAGATGGATTATGGTAGCTATAGAAAGACTTCAAAATAATAATGATATTTTAAGCGTAATGCCAATAGTTGGAGCTGTAATATTAATTTCACTTTTATTATTCCTTCTTAGTATATTCTTTACAAGAAATAAAATAGTACTAGTTAAGAATAGAGAATAATTTGACAGGGAATATCTTAAATGATAGTATAACAATGCCAGCAATAATTATATTGCTGGCATAAAATTATTATAAAAGCAGGTAATATATAATGAAAGAAAAATTAAAAGTTAAAAAAATCGTTCTTAGTGGAATTTATATAGCAATTGCAACAGTTCTTGGAACATTATCTGTTCCTGTATTTGGTGGAAAAATGTCTCCTGTTCAGCATTTTATTAATGTAACAGCATCAATTACTTTAGGCCCTTTATATTCTGTTATATGTGCATTTATTACATCAATTTTAAGAAATGTCATTGGTACAGGAAGTCTTTTAGCTTTCCCAGGAAGTATGGTAGGTGCACTTGTGTCAGGAATTTTATATAAGATTACAAAGAAAACTGAAGGTGCATTAATAGGAGAGATTATTGGTACGGGAATTATAGGATCCCTTTTAGCTTATCCAGTAGCATCGCTTTTTATGGGTAAGAATGTAGCTGTATTTACTTATCTTATTCCATTTTTAATATCATGTATAGGTGGAGCTATTATAGCTTATGTATTTTTCAAGGTGCCATTTGTAAAAAAAATTATACAAAATAATGCTTTAAATTAAAAAGTGTTCATATAAAAATAAGCGTGATTCCATAATTTTAAATTCATATGGAGTCACGCTTTTTGTAATTATTATTTTATTATTTTTATAGATCCAAGTACAGGAATTTCTTTAGCTTTACCCATTAGAGCTGTTACCAACCCATATATAAAGGCTATTAATATTACAAAAGAAAGTAATTTAGGAACAGATCTTAATAGCTTATATAAACTCCATGGTAATATGTTGTAGAAAAATGAAAATGCATAAGATAATATTTGCACACAAACAGAAGAGATTAATAATACTAATGACTGATTTGCATGGAATTTTCCAAATCTTGAATTTGGAGCAGCAACAAGTGGTAAGAAGAATAAAATTCCAAGATAAGATAAACCGCTTATTATCTTATTATTTTCTATATCTATTTGATCAAAATATCCTGTAAAGTCAGAAGAACTTTGCATATTATAGTTATTTTGGTATTGGTTATTAAAACCATTTTGATATTGATTATTATATGAATTTTGGTATTGATTATTATATCCATTTTGATATTGGTTATTAAAACCATTTTGGTATTGATTGTTATAATTATTTTGATTATTCATGTTATTTTGATATTGATTGTTCATATTGTTTTGAACATTGGCATTGTTATAAAAATCATTTCTATTATTTGCTGCAGTTTGAGATTGGTCACTATAAAAGTCATTTTGAAAATTTTTATTATTTTGGCTGTTAAATCCATTGTAATTATTTTCTGACATTAAAATTATCCCCCTTAAAATTTTATACAATTATTATTTAATCATATTTTTATGGGATTATCAATAGTCATGAATTAATGCTATATAAATGCTTCATTTAGTAAATATATAGATAAATTTAAGTAACCAGCAAAAACAATCCAAGTAATATAAGGAATTTGAAGAAAAGCTGATGTTTTGTTGAGTTTATAAAATTTAAAAAACATAATAATTACAAATGATAATAAGACTATTAAACATATAAATGATACAAAATAAAGTCTTAAATTAAAAAATATTAATGACCATATAAAATTAAAAAACAGCTGAATATAAAAGATTATTGATGCACTTTTTTTTCTATGAAAATTATAATCTAAATTTTGGCTATAACCACTTTTACAAGATTGTGTTAAATAGAAAGAGGTACCCATTAAAATATATAAAATAGGCCATACTATCATAAAAACTATAGGTGGTGGTGATAAAAAAGGCTTTTTTATTACATCATATATATTCATGTTATTTTTTGTAAGTAAATATGATATAAATCCAGTTAAGATAGGAATAATTAAACATTTTATAAATTCTAAAAAATTGAATTTACGGCATTTTTTCATATACATCACCTCCAAGTATTTTATTATATTTTATGCATTTTTATGAGTAGTCTTTTTTTGTTGAAATATAAGTAAAATAATCAATAATTTGACATAAAATTAATATTGTAATAAAATTGTATGGATTATTATAGCTAAAAAGAGGTTTTGTATGTGAAAATTGATGATATTAATTTTATTAATTATAAACCTAAAGGAAGGGAAAATGTTAAAAACTTAATTGGATTAATTATTGTTATAAATATATTTTTAATTGGAAGTTTTATAGTTCTTTTTTCAGATGTATATAGAAATTATGCTAATTTAAAAAGCGGTGAATATGAAATGGTAACTGGAAAGGTTATAGAACCTACATATTTTTCTGATACATCATCATCTTTAAAAGTAGAATATAAAGATTATAATAAAGTAATTGAAAGAAGGGTTATTTCAAATAGATATTATAAAACAGGAACAAAAATAGATCTTATGATAAATAAAAATAATATAAATGATATTAGGGTTATATCATTAGCATCTCAATATATTACTGCTAAATGGATTATAATAGCTACAATTACCATAAATATCATATTAGCTACTATTATAACATTTACCATTAAGAATACAAAAACTTCAAAAAACAGAAGTATAAGATATAATGAAATTAAAAGCATTAATTCTGTAATGTTAAGAAAAAATAAAAAAGAAAATCATATAAGAAGAGTTGATAAAAAATATTCAAAGTTGAAAGATATAAGTTTTAATAATAAAAAAGTATATATATACATAGGTTGTAGTTTGATTATTTTAGGAGTTTCTGTAAAGTTGTTATTAAATTTTTATAATAATTATATTATAAAAAATTCACTATCTTGGGATATTGTTAGCGCAAGAGTTACTGAAGATAAACATTTTGACAATGAAACAAAAACATATACAGCAAAAAATAGTAGATATACATTTGATTTTTACTATAAGGGTAGAAAACAAAAAGTATCATTAGAATCTATTGACAAATTAAAGAATGGAGATATGGTAGATCTAGCAATAAAAAATGAAGACATTACAACAGTAAGAAAGGCAGAAAATAGAATAAGTATCTCAAATTATATTCTAATTATATGTATTTGCATGTTCTTTTTGTATTTTACAAGAATTGAAAATAGCTGTTTTAAGTGCCCAAATTAGATAGGGTTTTGGGCACTATTAAATCTTATTTGCTTTTTTCTCTGTTTATAGTAACAATAAATAAAATTGAGTTTATTATTGCAACAATACAAAAAATAAGTAGAAGTATACAGGAAAAGAAGTTAGAAACAAAATTCATAAGTGGATTAAGCAAATCAAGTATTAAAAACACAATAAATGTTCCTGCAAGTATAATAGATATATGACATAATATTTTTCTCAAACTAGTTTACCTCCTCTATAAATATTCCATCAGTAATTTCTGTACTTTTATTACTTGGACTATTAATATAATCATTATTAAAAGTCATAAAAGAACAGTGGCCTCCATCAAGATTGTAAGCTGATTTACATCCAAGTGATTCAAAAATCTTTGCAAGATCATCTAGAAGAAGACCATTAGAAGAATTTAAGCCTCTGCCATCTACTACTACAAAACAGTAATGTCCTGGACTAAAATATCCAATGGCTGTTCTTGGATGATATCCTTTTATGTAGCTTGATGTATTAAATGTTTTAGAAGCTTTACCTTCCTTATCTAAAAGGCATGGACCAAAAACCCATGTTTGATACACATCATTATAATTAATGTCTTTTGATTTATATTCATCATTTGTGTATGTTTCCATAATTCCATTATTATAAAGTATACATACATCAGAGGTTGTATCTTCAAGTCTATATACTGTGCCATTTCTTATTAAAGGACCAGCTGAATTTTTTGACTTATTGTAGCTATAAGAATCACCGTTTATAGATATAATAGATTTATTTTCCTTTGACATATTAAGTAGTGAATCAGTATATCCAGTACCATAAGTGCTTTTGGCAAAGTGTGTTTTTAAACTATTTATATTTGCAATATATATATCGGCTACATAATAATTAGTAGTATTTTTCATATTATCATTTTTATTAAGATCTTCATCCTTACTATTTTCATTATTTATAGAAGGATTGTACATATTATAATTAGATAAATCTAAATTTGATTTTTCAGAGGATTTGCTATTAGAATCTTTATTTACAATAGATGAATCAGCTGAATTAACATATATTTTTTTACTAATAGTTACAGATACATTAGAGCTTTTATAAGTAGAATTATTTTGAATATTTTCAGATAAATCTTTATCTGATTGTATACTATTTTCTACTTGCTTATTTTCTTCGTTTTTTTCTTTATGAGGCATTAAGTATACAAAATAATAATTAGAAAAAACTATAAGAGATATTAATGATATATCTAATATAGTAAAAAAAAGTATTTTTAATATTTTTTTTATTATCATATAAAAATCCTCCCAGATTTTATGTTAAACTATTATAATATTATAAGACTTTTTTATTATAAGTAAAATATAAAGATGGTGATAATTTGGAAAATAATACAATTGGTAATGATAAATTTTTAAAGGATAATATAAATAATGATGAAAAACTCCATAAAGATTTAAAATATTTTCAAAAATTAAAGGATGAATTTTTTGAAGATGATAAAAATGAAGAGTTTTTTTCTTTATGTAGCAATAATTATAAAAAAATAATAAAAATGCAGAAGGAAAAATTTGATAAATATAATATAAGAAGAAGTATAAAAATAAAGGAAGAGGAAATAAAAAAGGCTTTTTCAAAAAATATAAATAGTAGAAATCTTTATGTAGATATAAAAAATACAATTTGTAAAGAATACATATGTTACGATGAAGTTTTATATAAAGGTAAGGAAAAGTCTCATTTAGAGTATTTAATAAATTATAATAATGATTCTCAAAAAGGCTTTATAGAAAGCTGTAATACTAAATATTTAAATGAAAATATAAAACAAAGTTTTTTTAAATACATTGTTATATTTCTTTTGTATTTATTGTTTTTAGTAGGACTTTTTTTTAAGCTTAAAAGTATTGGTGGTACAATGATTTTTATTAGATATGCTATTTTAGCTACTGTATTATCAATATTAATAGTAAAAATAGTTCCTAAGATCAAAAAAAGAAGAAACAAGAAAAAGAAAAGAACAATAAATTCAAGTGCTGAATTACAATTTTACAAAAAATATCCCCTTATAAATTTAAATGCATTTTTATTAGGTTTAGTTTGGAAAATAAAAGCTGTACATTATGCAAATAATGAAAATGATCTTCAAGGAATTGTTCATAACTTAGATTTATATGATATTGTAAAATCCTATGAAAATGTTTTTGAATGTTCTGTTAATGACATAAAACTTATTAATATATATGAAGATAGGAGCACAATAAAAATAAATATTAGATGCTTTTTAAGATTATATAGATTTACTGATGATTATAAAGAAAACTTTTCAGATAAAAAAAGTTCAGGATGTAATAATATAAAAGTGACTAATGAGGAACTGTTAATTACATTAAAAGCGCTAAATAATGATAATTGTGATAATGATTTTAAAATTTCAGAATACAAAATATTGTAAAGTTATTAATTTGACCAAATGATAAAAAAATGATATTTTATTATTAGTTATACGACTGACGGAAGTGGAATTGACCACATGAAGTATAATTTATTAATTAAGCCGACCGTCTGGGCAAAGAGTAATTTTACTCTTTCTTACATAAAGGAGTGTAACATATGAAAGAATTAGAATTAAAGTATGGATGTAATCCTAATCAAAAACCAGCTAAAATTTATATGAAAAATGGTGAGCTTCCTATTACTATTTTAAATGGTAGACCTGGTTATATTAATCTTCTTGATGCATTTAACAGCTGGCAGCTTGTAAAAGAATTAAAAGAAGCTACAGGACTTAAAGCGGCAGCATCATTTAAGCACGTTAGCCCTGCAGGTGCAGCAGTTTCTATTCCTTTAGACGAAACATTAAAAAAGGTATATTTTGTAGAAGGAATTGAACTTTCAGATATGGCTACTGCTTATATAAGAGCAAGAGGAGCAGATAGAATGTCTTCTTATGGAGATTTTGTTGCATTATCAGATGAATGTGATAAACAAACTGCAGAATTTTTAAGCAGAGAAGTTTCTGATGGTATTATTGCACCATCATATTCTAAGGAAGCATTAGAAATATTAAAGAAAAAGCGTAAAGGCACATATCTTGTAATTCAAATGGATCCAAATTATGAACCAGAAGCACAAGAAACTAAACAAGTTTATGGTGTATGCTTTGAGCAAGGAAGAAACAATTCAAAAATTTCAGAAGAACTTTTAAATAATCTTCCAACTAAAAACAAGACTTTATCAAAAGAAGCTAAAATTGATTTAATTATTTCATTAATTACATTAAAATACACTCAATCTAATTCAGTATGCTATGTAAAGGGTGGTCAAGCTATAGGAATTGGTGCTGGTCAGCAATCAAGAATTCATTGCACAAGACTTGCAGGAAATAAAGCTGATACATGGTATTTAAGACAAAATCCAAAGGTATTAAATCTTCCATTTAAAGAAGATATAAGAAGAGCAGATAGAGATAATGCTATTGATGTTTATATATCAGAAGAACATGATGATGTATTAAGAGATGGGGAATGGCAAAGGGTATTTACTAAAAAGCCAGAAGTACTTACAATGGAAGAAAAGAAAGCATGGCTTGCTACAATGACAGATGTTGCTCTTGGTTCAGATGCATTCTTCCCATTTGGAGATAACATTGAAAGAGCCCATAAAAGTGGAGTTAAATATATAGCTCAGCCAGGTGGTTCAATAAGAGATGATAATGTTATAGAAACTTGTGATAAATATGATATTGCTATGGCATTTACAGGTCTTAGATTGTTCCACCATTAAAATTAAGAAAATAAAAAAAGTATGCTAAAAAATTTTGGCATACTTTTTATTTTAGTATTTAAACTTAATTATTATTTCTTTTATTTCACCTTTAGAATTTTTTCTGATATTAAAATCTTTAATATCTGGACAATCACATTCTAATTGGTGAGTAAGTTCATTAACAGTTGCTTTAACTTTTTTAGTTAAATCACCATCTTCTATTATAGAAAATCTTGATTTTCTACAAGTTATTTCATTTCTATCATCATCTACTATAACATAGTATTCAGGAGCTTCTTCAATAACTTTATATTCTTTGTGCAAAGTTAAAGTAGAGCATAAGTTATTATCAATACATTTTACAATCATTCTCATTACCTCCATCCATAAATTTAAATTTATTATAGTTGAAAAATATAATAACTATATAAATATCATATTATAATTATTACTTTGTGTCTATAAAATTATGTATAAAAAAATATTAAAATGTTATATTTTTATAAAAAAATAAAAAAAATAGTTAAAAAATCATAAAAATTTAAAAATGAAGGTTGTTTGAAAGGAAGACTTTTGCTAGAATAGATTTAGGATAAAATTACCCCAGTGGGACAATTTTTGACCAATAATGACCAATAAATTATATAGCTTATTATTTGTTGAAGTTATAATAATTCGGGAGGAGAAATTAAGTATGATGTATTCAAGAGAAGTTGAAGAAATGTGCGTAGTTAATAGAGGCACAAATCATGGTCCAGCACCAATCCCAGAAGAAGGAAAATGGGTAAGATCAAAAGAAGTTAAGGATATTTCAGGATTAACTCATGGAATTGGTTGGTGTGCACCACAACAAGGAGCGTGTAAGTTAACTTTAAATGTTAAGGATGGAATAATTGAAGAAGCATTAGTTGAAACTATAGGATGCTCAGGAATGACTCATTCTGCTGCAATGGCATCTGAAATATTACCAGGAAAAACTATATTAGAAGCTTTAAACACAGATTTAGTTTGTGATGCTATAAATACAGCTATGAGAGAATTATTCTTACAAATAGTTTATGGAAGAACTCAAACTGCTTTCTCAGAAGGTGGACTACCTATAGGAGCAGGTCTTGAAGATTTAGGTAAAGGTCTTAGAAGCCAAGTTGGTACTATGTATGGTACTCAAGCTAAAGGTCCTAGATATTTAGAAATGGCTGAAGGATATGTAACAGATGTTGCACTTGACAATGATAACGAAATAATCGGATACAAATTCGTTCACTTAGGAAAGATGATGGAAAACATCTCTAAGGGTATGGATGCTAATGAAGCTTTAGAAAAAGCTAAAGGTCAATACGGAAGAGTTGACGATGCAGTTAAATTTGTTAACCCAAGAAACGAATAGTATATATAGATTATAAGGAGGATTTTTAAAATGCCATTATTTGAAAGTTATGAAAGAAGAATTGATCAAATCACTCCAGTATTAAAGAAATACGGAATGGAAAAAATAGAAGATGCTAAAGAAGTTTGTGCATCAATTGGAATAGATCCATATACAATAGTTAAGGAAACTCAACCAATAGCATTTGAAAATGCTGGATGGGCATATACTTTAGGTGCTGCTATAGCAATAAAGAAAGGATGTAAAAAAGCTGCTGATGCTGCTGAAGCTATCGGAGAAGGATTACAAGCATTCTGTATTCCTGGTTCAGTTGCAGATGACAGAAAAGTTGGTTTAGGACATGGTAACTTAGGAGCTATGCTTTTAAGAGAAGAAACTAAATGTTTTGCATTCCTTGCTGGTCACGAAAGTTTTGCTGCTGCAGAAGGTGCTATTAAAATAGCTGAAAAAGCAAACAAAGTAAGAAAAGAACCTTTAAGAGTTATCTTAAATGGTCTTGGAAAAGATGCTGCAAAAGTAATTTCAAGAATCAACGGTTTCACTTATGTTCAAACTGATTTTGATTTCTATACAGGAAAAGTTACAATAGTATCTGAAAAAGCTTACTCAAATGGAGATAGAGCTAAAGTTAGATGTTATGGAGCTAATGATGTTAGAGAAGGTGTTGCTATAATGCACTTAGAAGGTGTTGACGTATCAATCACTGGTAACTCAACTAACCCAACTAGATTCCAACATCCAGTTGCAGGTACTTATAAGAAAGAATGTATCGAACAAGGTAAGAAATACTTCTCAGTTGCATCAGGTGGTGGTACTGGAAGAACTCTTCACCCAGATAACATGGCAGCAGGTCCAGCTTCTTATGGTATGACTGATACTATGGGAAGAATGCACTCAGATGCACAATTTGCAGGATCTTCATCAGTTCCAGCTCACGTTGAAATGATGGGTCTTATCGGTATGGGTAACAACCCAATGGTTGGTGCTACTGTTGCAGTTGCTGTTGCAGTTGAAGAAGGTATGAACAAGTAGTATAAAAAACCTAGTGTTTATAAGTATTTAGACTAATTTTAAGATGTTCGCATTTAGCAGATAAATATATCTGAAAATGTGAACATCTTTTTTTTATATAAAAAGCTTGCTCACGTTCTTAGGTGTGAGGAGGTAGTATAAAAAAATGCAAAAAATATCTTGGTAGTAATTATGGTAGAATTATGTTCATAACGTTTAGTTATTAATTGAAAGAATAAATTAGCACCTAATTTATCTATTGGTAAATAACCAATTTCATCAATTATTAAAAGTTTATATTTATTATAATGTTTCAATCTAGCTTCTAATCTGTTTTCATTGTATGCTTTTCTAAGATTTTGTATTAAATCATGGCAACTTATAAAGTATGTCAGATAACGTTTACTAGCTGCTTCAACTCTGTATTCCCAGCCACCATTTCTTTTTCTAACGCCAAGAGTTGTAGCCATAAAAATTATCTGCTACTTAAAATGTAATCAAATATAAACATTTTAAGAATTTTACTGTTTCAATGTATCTGCTTTTGTTATAAAAACTACTTGCATTTGATATGATACTCCACAGTCGT
>NZ_JBQHRN010000019.1:0-45195 GCF_052066735.1 Clostridium sp. HCP1S3_C6 | reverse complement strand
TCGATTCCTATTGCCAGCTCCATTTGGATGAGTTCCCGAGTGGCCAAAGGGGGCAGACTGTAAATCTGTTACGTTTCGTTTCGATGGTTCGAATCCATCCTCATCCACCATAAAAAAGTAAGATATGTCTTGCTTTTTTTTCTTTTTTATAATATAATTCTTTTGTATTAAAAATAAATAATTTTAGATAATTAAACTCTTATCAAGAGAGGTGGAGGGACAAGGCCCTATGAAGCCCGGCAACCTGTTTTTCAAGGTGCCAATTCCTGTAGGATTTTTTCTACAAGATGAGAGAGAATACGATAAGTATGACCTCTTCATTTTGTGAAGAGTTTTTTTATTGCAATAAATAACAAAGAGAGGAGATATGAAATGAAAAGATTATTTACATCAGAATCAGTAACAGAAGGACATCCTGACAAAATATGTGATCAAATTTCAGATGGAATACTAGATGCTATATTATCAAAAGATCCTTATGCAAGAGTAGCTTGTGAAACATGCACTACAACAGGTATGGTAATGGTAATGGGAGAAATAACAACTAACTGTTATGTTGATATACCTAAGGTTGTAAGACAAACAATAAGAGAAATTGGATATGATAGAGCAAAGTATGGATTTGACTGTGATACATGCTCAGTACTTACATCTATTGATGAACAATCTGCTGATATTGCTATGGGAGTAGATGAAGCTCTTGAATCAAGAAAAGGAGAAAAGGATGATATAGAAGCGGTAGGTGCTGGAGATCAAGGAATGATGTTTGGTTTTGCTACAAATGAAACACCAGAATATATGCCACTACCAATAGCTATGGCTCATAGATTATCAAGAAAGCTTACTGAAGTAAGAAAAAATGGTACATTACCATATTTAAGACCAGATGGTAAGACACAAGTAACTGTAGAATATGAAAATGATAAACCAGTTAGAATTGATGCTATTGTAATATCAACTCAACATAGTGAAAAAGTCACATTAGAACAAATAGAAAAAGATTTAAGAGAATATGTAATTAAAGCTGTAATTCCACAAGAATTATTAGATGATAATACAAAGTATTACATAAATCCTACTGGAAGATTTGTTGTAGGTGGTCCTCAAGGAGATTCTGGTCTTACTGGTAGAAAGATAATTGTTGATACATATGGAGGATATGGAAGACATGGCGGTGGTGCTTTTTCAGGAAAAGATCCAACAAAGGTTGATAGATCAGCAGCATATGCAGCAAGATGGGTAGCTAAAAATTTAGTGGCAGCGGGAGTTGCTGATAAATTAGAAATACAACTTGCTTATGCAATTGGTGTTGCAAAGCCTGTATCAATAGAAATTGATACATTTGGCACTGGAAAAGTAAGCGAAGAAAAATTAGTTGAAATAGTTCAAAAGGTATTTGATTTAAGACCGGGTGCTATTATTAGAGATTTAGATTTAAGAAGACCTATTTACAAGCAAACAGCTGCTTATGGACATTTTGGAAGAACAGATGTAGATCTTCCATGGGAACACCTAGATAAGGTTTCTGAAATAAAAAAAGAATTATAATTAATTGTAATAGAGAGTTACACATTTTTTTAGAAGTGTAATTCTCTATTTATATTTATACTTCTATTTTTTACTTCATAAAAAGTATGATATAATTATTTCTAATAATAAGTTTTATTTGGAGAGATAATATATATGGAAGTCTTAGAAGGATTTGTGGAGGGCATAAAATACAAAAATGAAGATACTGGTTATATTGTTGCAAGAGTTAATGTGGATAAATCTTCAATAACAGTAGTGGGAACAGTTCCTTTTCTAAAAGAAAGTCAACATATAAAAATCACAGGTCAATGGACAGAACATAGAACTTTTGGAAAACAATTTGCTATATCACAATGTGAAGAAATTGTACCAACTACAATAGAAGGTATAAAACAATATTTGTCTTCTGGAATTATCAGGGGTATAGGTCCTGTTACAGCTAAAAAGATTATTAATCATTTTGGAGAAGATACCATAAAAATATTAGATGAAAATATTGAAAAACTAAAAGAAGTAGATGGAATAGGAGAAAAGAAATTTAATATAATAAAAGAATCTTATCTAGAACATAATGAACTTAAAGATATAATGATATATTTTCAAGGTTTTGGCATTAGCCAGGGGCAGTGTTTAAAAATATATAAAACTTTTGGAAAAGATGCTAAAAATATAATTCAGCAGGATCCATTTTTATTATGTGCAGAAATTAAAGGTATAGGATTTTTAACTGCTGATAGAATTGCAGGCCTTATGGGCGTATTAAAAGATGATGAATCTAGAATTAAAAGTGGTATAATTTATATTATAAATAAATTTTGTAGTTTTGGTAATACATATATGCCTAAAGAAAAGGCTCTTAAAGAAGCAGTAGAACTTTTAGATGTGGATAGTGAATTAGTAGATAGATGTATATATAATTTAATTGCTGATAAAAAAATAGAATGTGAAATTTTTAATGATTTAGAATGTTTATTTATTCCAATATATTATTATAGTGAATTAGGAATAACAGAGCGAATAGCAAAATTATCAATGGAAAATTTTCAGACAATAAATTGTGATATTGATTTTGAGATAAAACAATTTGAAAGGCAAAATAAAATGCAATTTGCTATATCACAAAAGGAAGCAATAAAAGGTGCTTTTACAGATGGAATTGAAATAATAACAGGTGGTCCTGGAACTGGAAAAACTACTATAATAAAAGCTATAATAGAAATATATGAAAATCATAATATGAAAGTTTTGCTTGCAGCTCCAACAGGAAGAGCAGCCAAAAGAATGACAGAGTCAACAGGAAGAGAAGCTAAAACTATTCACAGACTTTTAGATATTGGCGCAGTGGAAGAAGATATAGTATTAGGAGGAGCCGAAGATCCTTTAGAAGGTGACGTTATAATTATAGATGAAGCCTCTATGATTGACATTTTTCTTATGTATAATTTATTAAAAGCTATTAAACTTGGTTCAAGATTAATTATTGTAGGAGATGTTGATCAACTTCCATCAGTAGGTCCTGGAAATGTTTTGAAAGATTTAATACAAAGTGATTTTATAAAAACAGTAAAGCTAAATGAAATATTTAGGCAAGGGAAGGAAAGTCTTATTATTACTAATGCTCATAGAATTAATAATGGTGAAATGCCTATACTAAATCAAAAAGATAAAGATTTCTTTTTTCAAAGATATGAAAATATGGAAGGTATCTTAAAAACACTTTTAGATCTTATTAATAGAAGGCTTCCAGGTTTTAATAAGAAATGGGATAGAATGAGGGATATTCAAATACTCGCACCTATGAAAAAAGGTATTCTTGGAGTTGTGAATTTAAATGAAAAGCTTCAAGAAGTTCTTAATCCACCTTCAAAATCAAAAAAGGAAAGGAAGATGCATAGTACTATCTTTAGAGAAGGAGATAAGGTAATGCAGACTAAAAATAATTATTCGCTTAAATGGAAAAATATAGACGGCGTTGATAATGCTGAAGGTGAAGGCGTTTTTAATGGAGATATGGGATTTATAAAATCAATAAATGAAGAAGAAAGAACAATAACTGTGGAATTTGATGATAATAAAGTTGCTGTTTATACTTCAGAAAATGTTGAAGAATTAGAATTAGCATATGCAATAACAATTCACAAAAGTCAGGGAAGTGAATTTAAAGTTGTTGTTATTCCAGTATATATGGGGTCTCCTTTTTTGATGAATAGAAATCTTATATATACAGCAATTACAAGGGCTAAAGAATTAGTTACAGTAGTGGGATATCCAAAGGCATTAAAGTATATGATTGAAAATACAAATGATATGGAAAGATATTCTACATTGTGTATGAGAATAAAAGCATTGCTATTAAATGATATTTTTGAAGAATAGGTGATAAAATGATTGTTGATAAAAAAGCTGTCAATGAAGAATATAATAATGTAATTAATGAAATTCTTCAGTGGTATTATAAAAAAATAAAAACTTTGAGTATTGTATCTCCACCATATAATGACATAAGTATATTTATTGACATTATTTTAGAAGTTCTTCAAGATAAAAAAAATAAGATTTTGTACATATGGAATGGTGAGAAAAGTAATAAATCTTTATTAGCTTCGTTAAGAGAAAAAAATAATGATTTTACTCATAACTTTATTAGTAGTGGTAAGTGTGATGAAAACTTGGTTTTTACCAACTCAAAATATATTGAAGAAATAAATGACAGTTATGATTTGGTGATTTTTGATGATATTTCTGAATTCTCTAAGGTTACTAAACAAGAAATTGCTATAAAATATTTATGGCTTACTCATATATCTAAAAAGGTTATATTATATACAATGGAAAAAACCTTAAATATAGGAGAATGTCTAGATATACCATATATGCATATACAAAAGCCGTTTTGTGAGCCAAGGGTAATACAAACCAAGGTTAATTTAGAAAAGGATATACCTTTTATGCTTTATGATTATTTAAAATGGTTTATAGATAATAAAGAAATTACTGTTCTTATTGTTCCTGACTGTAAAAAGATGCAATGTGTATATGACTATTATTTAAATAAGTTAAAGTTGAAAAATTGCAAAATATATCTTGCTTATAAGGAAAATAAAAAAAGAATTATTAATGAAGTATTAAATTTAAAAAATAAGTCAATAATTATAATAACTGATAGTATTGATTTAAAGATTTTACAACATAGAAAGGCAAATATAGTTGTTTTGTTTGCTGATAATAGAAAGTTTACTTATAAAAAATTGATTTATCTTTGTGGTGTAGAAAATAAATTAGATGAAAAAGCTCCTGAAATTTTATTCGTTCTTAATGAAATAACAGATGAAATCAATGCTGTTAGGAATATAGCAAGAGGATTTAATAAAAGAATATGGGAAAAGAAATATTTAAAAGAATAAAAGAATATTTTTATATGTTATTGAAAGGACTTCTTGATGTTATATATCCAAGGGAGTCTTTTTGCATTTTATGTAGAAAAAATGAAACTGATTATGTTATATGCAATTCTTGTAAGAAAAAAATAAAAAAATGTTCTAAAGATGATATAGCTTATGGATATTATAAAGGGCAATTAAAAACTATTATTTTGAAATTTAAGTTTGAAAGAGATTTTAATGCAGGAGATGTATTAGTACAATTTTTAGCTGAAAAGATTGATACAAACAAGTACAGTAACTTTTATATAACATATATTCCAATAACAAAAGAAAACTACAGAAAAAGAGGTTTTAATCAATGCAGATATATTGCATTAGAGGTTGCAAGGCTCAATAATATAGAAGTTATAGAATGTTTAAAACTTGTAAAAAAGATAAAAATACAGAAGGAACTTTCAAAGGAAGAAAGAAGAGAAAATATAAAAGGAGCTTTTAAAATTATAAATAGTAATTTAGTTTATAAAAAAAGAATACTACTAATTGATGATGTAATGACAACAGGAGCAACAATAAATGAAGGTAAAAGCGTTTTAATTGCTGCAGGTGCTAGTGAAGTTAAACAATTAGTTTTAGCAAGAGCGGAAATATAACAAAAAATATTAAAGAAATAGCAAAAATAAGTTTAATAATTTAAGTATTTTTTTATATTAGTTAATAGAATGTATACGTTTATAAAAATTCTGTAAACAAACATTAATTCTATTGAGTTTTAATATAAATAGGAGTAATATATATGTATAAAATTAAATAACATAAATGTGAAAAGATAACAGATGAGAGGGGCTGGGAATATGAAAGTAACAATAGTAGCAAAAAATTTAGAGGTAACACCTGCCTTGAAAGAAATGGTTGAAAAGAAGATATCTAAGTTAGATAAATATTTTGAACCAAATATTGAGGCAAAAGCCACATTGTCAGTTCAAAAAAATAGACAAATATTCGAAGTAACAATTCCATTTAATGGAGTTATTTTAAGAAGAGAAGAAGCTACAGATGATATGTACAAATCAATTGATATAGTTGAAGAAAAGCTTCAAAGACAAATAAGAAAGCAAAAAACAAAACTTGCAAGAAAAAATTCTGGTGGTTCACTTAGATATCCAGATTTCTTAGCTAGTGAAGTTAAAGATGAGGCAGAGGTAGAAAATGCTCCTAAAGTTGTAAAAACTAAAAATTTTGGAGTTAAACCAATGTCACAAGATGAGGCAGTACTTCAAATGGAAATGCTTGGCCATAGCTTTTTTGTATATGAAGATGCTGATTCAAATAATATAAGTGTATTATATAAGAGAAACGATGGAAACTATGGTTTAATAGAACCAGAATATTAAATTTTAAATTGTTTTTACCAGACTTTGTAAAAGATATATTATTTTTTACAAAGTCTTTTTTTATAAAAAAAAATATTTAATAATAAAAAAGCTAAAATATGTTAATATTTAAATATATCATGTTGAAAATAGTATACTCTAAGTGGTATAATTGTGTAATGATAATATTGTATGGTTTTAAACAAAGCAATTGAATCAGTATTAATGGAAATATATAGTGTTTTGAAAGGATGAAATTATGGGATTATTTAAAAAAATATTTAAATCATATAGTGAAAGAGAAGTAAATAGAATAAAGCCAATGATTGATAAAATAGATGCATTAGATGAATCTATGCAAAAATTATCTGATGACGAGTTAAAGGCAAAAACTGATGAATTTAAAAAGAGATTAGAAAATGGTGAAACTTTAGATGACATTCTAATAGAAGCATTTGCAGTAGTAAGAGAAGCTTCATCAAGAGTTTTAGGATTAAAACATTATAGAGAGCAATTAATTGGTGGTATAGTATTACATCAAGGAAGAATTGCTGAAATGAAAACTGGTGAAGGTAAAACATTAGTTGCAACTTTACCTGCATATTTAAATGCATTAACAGGTAATGGTGTTCATGTAATTACAGTAAATGATTATCTAGCTACAAGAGATAGTGAACAAATGGGGCAGCTTTATGGCTTTTTAGGTTTAACAACAGGTGTAATAGTTCATGGACTAACAAATGATCAAAGAAGAGAAGCATACGGATGTGATATTACATATGGTACTAATAACGAATTTGGATTTGATTATTTGAGAGATAACATGGTTATTTATGCAGAAGAAAGAGTTCAAAGGGTATTAAACTTTTGTATAGTGGATGAAGTTGACTCTATATTAATAGATGAAGCTAGAACTCCTCTTATAATATCTGGTGCTGGAGACAAGTCAACAGATTTTTATAAAGTAGCCGATTATTTTGTTAAAGGATTAAAGGAAGAAGAAGATTATACAATTGATGAAGAAGCAAAAGCAGTTATGCTTACTGATGAAGGTATAAAAAAAGCTGAAAAAGCATTTAATGTTACAAACTATGCAGATGGTGAAAATATGTCACTTCAACATTATGTAACTCAAGCCTTAAGAGCTAACTATTCAATGAAGAAAGATAAAGATTACATGGTTAAAGATGGTGAAGTAATAATTGTTGATGAATTCACTGGAAGACTTATGGAAGGTAGAAGATATTCAGATGGATTACATCAGGCTATTGAAGCAAAAGAAGGAGTTAAAATTGCTAGAGAATCAAAAACTCTTGCAACTATAACATTCCAAAATTTCTTTAGAATGTATAAGAAACTTTCTGGTATGACAGGTACTGCACAAACAGAAGAAGGGGAATTTAGAGAAATTTATGGATTAGATGTTATTGTTATTCCAACTCACAAACCAATAGCAAGAATTGATTATCCAGATTTAGTATATAAAAATGAAAAAGGTAAATTAAATGCCATAGTTGAAGATATAGTTGAAACTAATAAGACAGGCCAACCAGTGCTTGTTGGTACAGTAAGTATTGAAAAATCAGAAGCTCTTTCTAAGCTTTTAAAGAAGAGAGGTATAAAGCATCAAGTATTAAATGCTAAATATCATGAACAGGAAGCAGAAATAATCAGTCATGCTGGGGAAATGGGCATGGTTACTATTGCTACTAATATGGCAGGTAGAGGTACTGATATTAAGCTTGGAGAAGGAGTTAAAGAAGTTGGAGGTCTTAAGATAATAGGTACATCAAGACATGAATCTAGAAGAATTGATAATCAGCTTAGAGGTCGTTCAGGAAGACAAGGAGACCCAGGTGCATCAAGATTCTATATATCTCTTGATGATGATTTAATGAGAATATTTGGTTCTGAAAGAATTCAAGGTATAGTGGATAAAGGATTAGATGATAATGAAGCATTAGAGAATAAATTCCTTACAAAGCAAATTGAAAATGCACAAAAGAAAGTTGAAGGTAATAACTTTAATATAAGAAAGACTTTACTTGGATATGATGATGTTATGAATACTCAAAGAGAAGTTATATATTCTCAAAGATCTGAAGTCCTTGAAGGTAAGGATCTTAAGGATAACATTATTTCAATGACAAAAGAAGTTATTAAAAATGCAGTACAAATGCATTTAAAAAATGCTGATGATTCAATAGAAAAAGAAGTTAAGAAACTTGTAGCATATTTAGATGAAATTTGTGTGCCAGAAGAACTTGTAGATGTTAAAGAATTATGTGAATTATCTGATGAAGAAATTACAGAAAAATTAACAAATATAGCTTTAGATATATATGAAAAGAAAGAAAAAGAATTTACTCCTGAGAAGATGAGAGAACTTGAAAGAGTTATTCTTCTTAGAACAGTTGATTCAAGATGGATGGATCATATAGACAATATGGATCATTTAAAACAAGGTATGGGACTTAGAGCATTTAAGCAACAAGATCCAGTTCAAGCATATCAAATGGAAGGTAGTGCTATGTTTGAAGAAATGATTGAAGGAATAAAAGTTGATACAGTAAAATATATGTTCCACGTTCAAATGCAAAAGGCACCAGAAAGAGAAAGAGTAGCTAAGGAATCTGCTGCTGTTCATCCAGGTGGAGATGGATCTTCTGAAGAAGTAAAAAGAAAGCCTGTTGTAAAAGAAGTAGAAATAGGAAGAAATGATTTATGTCCATGTGGAAGTGGAAAAAAATATAAAAATTGTTGTGGAAGACAAGTATAAGTGATATTATCTATATAAAGGCAGGATGCAGAGGTTATTTTAATAAATTCTGCATCTTTTTTGTTAATTAATTTTAAGGATGTGATTTTGTGATAGTTGAGCTTGAAAATGAAATGCTTAAAGTATCAAGATTAAAAGAAAGTATAGAAGAAATGAGTGAGTCACTTTGACAAGGAAGGTATTGAAAAACAAATACAAGAGCTTGATCTAAAGATGCAAGAAGAAGGCTTTTGGGACGATGTTAAAAATGCTGAAGAAGTAACAAAGGAAAGCAAAAGATTAAAAGATAAAATAGCTAGATATAAAGATATAAAGGCTAAGATTGATGATGCAGAAGTTTTATATGAACTTATGGAAGAAAATGATGATGAAAGTGCAAGAGAAATTATTGAATCTATAAAATCTGCCGAAAAAGAAATAGAAGCATATAAAATTGAAATATTATTAAATGGTGAATATGATAAAAATGATGCAATTTTAAGCTTACATGTTGGGGTTGGTGGAGCAGATGCTAATGATTGGACTGAAATGTTATTAAGGATGTATACTAGATGGTGTGAAAAGAAAGAATATTCAGTAGAAATATTAGAACTTTTAGAAGGGGATGAGGCAGGAATAAAAAGTGTCATATTAAGTGTGAAAGGTGAAAATGCTTATGGATATCTAAAAGCCGAAAAAGGAATTCATCGTTTAGTTAGAATATCACCTTTTAATGCAAATGGAAAAAGACAAACATCCTTTGCTTCTGTAGAAGTTTTACCACAACTTACAAAAGACCAAGATATTGATATACGACCTGAAGATTTGAAAGTAGATACTTTTAGATCAAGTGGTGCTGGTGGTCAGCATATTAATAAAACTGAATCAGCTATAAGAATAACACATATACCTACTGGCATTGTAGTTCAATGTCAAAACGAAAGAAGTCAATTTTCAAATAGAGAAACTGCTATGGCAATGCTTAAGTCAAAACTTATTGAACTTAAAGAAAGGGCACATAAAGAAAAAATAGAGGATTTAACTGGAGAACTTAAGGATATGGGCTGGGGGAGCCAAATAAGATCTTATGTATTTCATCCATATAGTATGGTTAAAGATCATAGAACAAATGTTGAAACTTCAAATGTAAATGCAGTTATGGATGGTGATATTGATAAGTTTATTAATGCATACTTATCTATGACTAGTAAATAATTTTTAAGTTAATAACAAAATTTGTAGAATATATTTCTAAGGGGGTAAATAATTTGGATACAAATGAAATGTTTAATACAATAAAGTTATTTTGTACACTTATTATTTTATTAACAGTATCAACAGAAATTGGTTTCTTAATACAAAAAATAATTGTTGATATAAGGACAATAGCTATAGCTTCAGCAATTTCAATACTATTATTTATTATTATTTCAGTAAAGAGTATAATATTTGCAGCATTAAGTTCATTAGTTATATACATTTTTCTATTAGATAAATTAGTAAATAAGGATGAAGAAATTCCAGGAGTTGTTTTGGCATCAATTATTGGAATAGGAATTGGAGTAGTTGTACTTATTAATTATGGTACATCAATATTTAATATATAAATTTAAGGCTATTATGATGGATTTTTATAAGCCATTATAATAGCCTAATTTATTTGATTTTGTTAATAAAAAGTAAAAAAAGGCAATATTACAACTTACTTTGGTAAATAAGAAGTATAATTAAGATATGTAAGGAGGGATTACTATGATTTGCAGAGTTGATTATATAAAGAGAAAAAGAATATTGCTACCTATTGATGGAACAGAAAGAAGCCTTCATTCAATAGAATTGATAAAAAGCATTTATGCTAAAAATCAAATAGATATAATTGTTATGAATGTAAAAGAATTAGTATTTATGAATGGAATGATTATTGCAGAAGAATTAAAAAATACAGAAGATTCTGCAAATAACATCTTAAATGAAGCAGCAGAGTTACTAAAGGGGTATTCTGTAAAAACATATTTCACATATGGATATGCAAGTGATGAAATTTTAAGAGTTGCAAAAGAGGAGTATATAGATGTAATAGTTATGACAAAGTCAACCAAGAAAGGATTAACAAGAATGCTTGGTTCTGTCACTACAAATGTTATGAAAAAGGCAAATTGTATAGTTATGATAGTTCCTGAATAGGAAGTATCATAACTTGTTATGAATAGTTCCTGAATAGGAAGTATCATAACTTGTTATGAATAGTTCCTGAATAGGAAGTATAATAATTGTTTTTATAATGTTTTTTATTGTTATATAACTTTTATTAAAAAGAAAGAGTATCTTAATGTAGATTAATTCTAAATTAAGATACTCTCAGTAGTTACAATTAAATACCTAAATTATTTTAGTGTATTTTCGTATTGCTCTACCATTCTTTTTACCATTTCTCCACCTACGGAACCACATTGTTTTGAGCTTAAGTTTCCGTTGTAATCTGAAAATGGAACTCCTAACTCTTGTGCAACTTCAGCTTTAAATCTGTTTAAACCATTTTTTGCTTCTGGAACTAATTCTTGATTAGACATAACAGATCCCTCCTTTGGGTGTTTTGGTATATTTATAAGATGATAATGTAATCACCTTACACTATTATATTTTCCTTATTAAAAATAAATATTCTATGTAATTTGTGGCGGATAAAGAATAATAATCAAAAATATACAATAAATAATATAAAAATAAATATAAAATTGTTGACAGAAGTTAAATATTCATGTAAAATAGAATTTATCTTAGGGGTATGGCTCAATTGGTAGAGTAGTGGTCTCCAAAACCATTGGTTCTGGGTTCAAGTCCTAGTGCCCCTGCCAAATATTAAGTTGTAATGAAAGTGTCATTGCAACTTTTTTTATTTTTAATATTAAAATATTACTAAAATTTGCTAATATTTATTGTTTTAAAAACTTAAATAAGATATACTATTAATGATTAGTTTGATTGTCAAAATATTTTATTGACAAAGAAAGTGAGGAATAAATATGGAAATAAAACCTTTAGTTATAGGAAATATCAAAATACCATTTCCAATAGTACAAGGTGGTATGGGTGTTGGAATATCATTATCTGGATTAGCATCTGCTGTGACAAATGCTGGAGGATTAGGTGTTATATCATCTGCTCAAATTGGATATAGAGAAAAAGGGTTTTTTGACAATGCCAAGAAATGCAATTTAAAAGCGTTAAAAGATGAAATAAAATTAGCGAAGAAAAAAACTAACAATGGCCCTATTGGAGTAAACATAATGGTAGCTACAAGAGATTATGAAGATTATGTAAAGACTGCAATAGAAGCAGGTATTGATATTATAGTATCAGGTGCTGGACTTCCAACAATGTTACCTAAAATAGTAAAAGGAACTAAGGTTAAAATAGCTCCAATTGTATCTTCATTAAAGGCTGCAAAGGTTTTACTAAAATTGTGGGATAAACATGATAATGTAACGGCTGATATGGTTGTAATAGAAGGACCAAAAGCAGGTGGTCATTTAGGGTTTCATAAAGAAAATTTAGAAGAAGAAACAAAGAATTTTAGCAAAATTGTTGAACAAATCATTCCAGAAGTAAAAAAATATGAAGAGAAATATGATAAAAAAATACCAGTAATAGTTGGTGGTGGAGTTTTTGATGGCTCTGATATATATAAATATTTAAAATTAGGTGCTGACGGTGTACAAATGGCAACTAGATTTGTAGCAACTGAAGAATGTGATGCAGACATAAAATATAAAGAATGTTATGTAAAAGCAAAGGAATCAGATGTTGTTATTGTTAATAGTCCAGTTGGTATGCCTGGAAGAGCAATACTAAATGATTTCGTTAAAAAAACAAGAGAATCAAAAATAGAAATAACAAAATGTTTTAGGTGTTTAGCTGCATGTAATCCTACTAAGGCTCCTTATTGTATAAGTAAAGCATTAATAAATGCTGTAAAAGGAAATGTAGATGAAGGACTAATTTTTTGTGGTTCTAATGTTGATAAAGTTAAAGAAATTACTACAGTAAATAATATTTTTAGTGAAATAAAAGATTTTTTATTAAAAGCTGAATAATAAAAGTGTAACTGGATAAAATAATAGTGTAAGCAAGGTAATTAATTTTGGCTTGCACTTTATCTTTTTATTATATCAAATACCAAAGGAGTGATCTGTATGTCAAATCAAAAGTTAGTCCCAGAAGCTAAAAATGGTTTAAACAGATTTAAAACTGAAGTTGCGCAAGAGTTAGGAGTTCCATTTTCAGATTACAACGGAAACTTAAGCTCAAAACAATGTGGTTCCGTAGGTGGAGAAATGGTAAAAAGAATGGTAGCACAATATGAAAATTCAATGAAATAGTAATTATTATTTGTTAGAAGTAAAATAATTATCTTTTAATAAAATAATTCATTAATTTTCGTTGTTACCGAGGAAGCTATAGCTTTGTGCTATAGCTTTCTTTTATACTATTAGAAAGTTGGTGATTTTAAATGGGCAAAATTAATATATACATAAATATAGTAAGTATTATAATATTGTCTTTAATTAATATATTACCTAGCATTTCTTATAATGAATTAAGTAATAATTTTTTTCAATATAAAATAAAAAATGATGAAATAAAAATATTAAAATATATAGGAAATGAAAAAAATATAAGTATTCCAGAAATAATAGATGGCAAGATAGTAACATCAATAGAAAAAAATGCCTTTACATGTAATAAAAAAATAGAAAAAATATATATACCTTATTGCATAAAAAATATTGAGCAAAATGCTTTATTTACTGGAAATTCTCAAACAATAATAGAGGTTTCATCAAAAAATCTAAATTATTATAGCTATGGTGGATCGTTATATAGCAATGATAAAAAAACATTAGTAAGATGGTGTGAAAAGTATGGAGATTTTAGGGGTGTTTTATCATCCGTTGAAAATATAGGTGAATATGCATTTGCAGGATGTAATAAAATAACCAATATAGATATACCTAATAATATAAAAAGTATTGGAGATTATGCATTTGCAAATTGCAGTAATGTAGTAACTATTAAACTTTCAAGCTCTATGACAAGAATAAATCCATATAGCTTTTTTTGTTGTAAAAATTTAAAAAATATATATTCCAAATGAAGTATATGAAATACAGGATTATGCATTTGCAGGTTGCACAAGCATTGAAAATATAACTATTCCTAACAAAACTTTTTTGTTAGGGGAAGGAGTTTTTTATAATTGCATTAGCCTAAAAAAAATAAATATACCTGGAAATATATTAGAATTAAAAAGTGAAGTTTTTTATGGATGTAAAAATTTAGAGAGTGTAATAATATCAAATAATGAAGTTATTATAAATGATGATGCTTTTGATAAAGATTCAAACGTTAAAATAATCTATAGACAGATAATAGATGAAAGTGATTATGATAAAGAAGACGAAAAAATAAATTATTTTCAAAAATCAAATGAAAAAATGTATAAAGATAATAAGGATGAAATTGAAAAACAACAATTAGATGTAAACAATAATTTTAAATATATTATTTCTCATAGCGCAATAATATTATTTGTTTTGATTGTAATATGTCTAATTCTATTTAGAAAAAAAAATATATTTAATTAATTTAAAAACTACACTAAATATGATAAAATAAGAACAAAAGTTCGACATCGTAACAAAGGTGGTATATACAATGGATAAAATAAAAATTGTTCATGCAGCAGACATGCATTTTGATACTCCATTTAAAGGAATTGGAAGTAAACAAGGAAAAATAAGCAGAGAAGAATTAAAAGAAACATTTAAGAATATAATAGACTTCTGTAATGAAACCAATGCACAAATATTCCTTATAGCTGGAGATATATTTGATAATATGACATTAAGCAAGGAAACTATTTTTTTCTTGGAAAATGTATTTAAAGATTTAAAAAATACAAGAGTATTTATTAGTCCTGGAAACCACGATCCGTATAATGAAAATTCATTTTATAAATTAGTTAATTGGCCAGAAAATGTACATATTTTTAAGGGTTCTTTAGAAAAAGTTTATTTAAGTGATTTGAATGTGAATATATGGGGGGCAGCATTTAATGAAAGATATGAAAGAGAATCACTATTAAAGAGCTTTTCCGTGAATTCAGATAAAATAAATATTTTAGTGATGCATGGTGAAGTTACTAAAGGTTTAGATAAAAATGAATATAATCCAATTTCTATTAATGAAATTGAAAATTCTAATTTTGATTATATAGCACTAGGACATAGGCATAAATTTAGTGATATAAAAAAAGCTGGAAATACATTTTATGCTTATAGCGGTTGCATACAAGGACGTGGCTTTGATGAATTAGAAGATAAGGGCATTATATATGGATACATTTTTAAACATAAAGTTGAGCTTGAATTTAAGAGAATGTCAAAAAGAAATTATTATGTGAAAAATATAGATGTATCTGGAATATTAGGATATTCAGAATTAAAAGAAAAAATACTTAATGCTATTCCACAAAAAGAAAGAATGATTAACTTTTATAAAGTAATAATAAAGGGGGAAGTAAGTGATGAATTTAATATAAATGAGGAAGTTATTAAAAGTAAATTAGATGATGAATTTTATTATATAAAAATTAAAGATAAAACTTCAAAGAAGATAGATATAGATAAATTATGCAAGGGATATTCTGTAAAAAGTATATTTGCAAAGTATATGATGAAAGAATTAAAAAATATAAAAAATAGTAATCTGACTGATATTGATGAACAGGAAGAAGTAATAAAAATGGCGTTTAAATATGGCATAGAAGCATTAACAGACAACGAGGTAAATTCATTATGATTATATTAGAAGCTAGAATATATGCTTTTGGCGGCTTGGAAGATAAAATTATTAAATTTGATAAAGAAATTAATGTTATTTATGGTGAAAATGAAAAGGGTAAAAGTACTATAGAAAATTTTATAAAAGTAATGCTTTATGGTATTAACAAGAAAAAAAATAAGGAAGAACGTGAAAGATATGTTCACAATTTGGGAACTGCTAAGGGAGAATTAATTATAGAATATAAAGGTAGAAAGCTTCTTATTAAAAGAACTTTTGGAAAAACTAAAAAGGAAGATAAATCAGTTATTATAGATTGTGATACAGGAGAAAAAGTTTTAAATATAGACTTAGATATGCCGGGAGAAGATTTCCTTAATATAAATAGATCAACATTTGAAAAGACTTTGTTCATAAGTCAATTAGGTGTAGAGTTTACAAAAGATAAAGAAGAAGAAATTATGGATAAAATCACATCAATGTTTGGAGTAGAGGAAAGTGAAGTTCCATCTATTAAAGCAATTGAAAAAATAGAAACTTCAAAGAAAAATCTTCACACAGTTAGGGGAATTGGTAAAATTGATGTGTTAAAAAAGCAAAGAGATAAATTATTAGAAGAAAAATTTGAAGGACAAAAGATAGCAGAAAAAAATATAAAGTGGGAAAATGAACTCTTATTAGAAAAGAGTAAAAGAAAGAATCTTAATGATGAAATAAAAAAGTTAGAAATATATAAAAAATATATAAAAAAGATAAATATTCAAAAAGAATATAAAGAAATAAATGAATACTTAATGAAATCACAAGATTTGAAACAAAAAGAAGAACAAATGGATAATGAATTGAAAAAGGGAGATGAAGTTATAGATTTAGCTTTTATAAATAAATTAAAAGAATATAACAATAAGTATTCATTTGTTAAAGATAAGTATGATGCTGTAGTAAGAGAAGTAGATAATTTAAATAGAAAATTTCAATGTTTAGAAAATAAATGTGCTGATTATAGTTATTTGAATAACTTTGAAAATGGAATAAAAGATAAATTGGTATCATTAAAGTATGAAATGAAATCCTATAAAGAAAAGATAATTATAAATGAAGAAATAATAAAAAGCATAGACGAGGATGAAAAAAAATTAAGTATTAAAAAAAATCAAATTAAAAATTTCAATAAAATTGATAAGATTGCTGTTCAATTAGAAGAGTGTTTAATTAGATATGAAGATAAACTTAAAAATTTAAGTTACCTTATGGAGAATAATGATAATTATAACAGAAATTACTTTAAGCATAGAAAAACAAAATTTTCTATTAGCATAATATTAGATTTGTTTTTATTTTTAATTGGAGTAATTATAAGTATAAATGGGATAATATATATTGGAATAATCATGGTTATTATTTCATGTTTCATTTTCATTTATTTTGTAGGTGAAATTAAAAATGACGTTAAAAATATTAGTAATTTAAATAATATCAATAATATACAGTATGAAGTGGAAGACATTGAAAATACTATAGATATGTACTGTAATAAGATAAATGTTAAAGATTATAAAGAACTTATATTATGTTTTAGAAAATATAAAGAGTTCAAGGAATTAGAAAGTAGTATAAATATAAGAATTAGTGAAAAGAAAAAAATAGTTGATTATAATAATTATGAAAATATAAAAAAGAAATATATTAAAGACAGTGAAATAGTGCAGGCATTAAAAAATGTTTCAAGGTGTACAGAAATTGATGATATATTAAAACAAATTGAGGAATATGAAAATTTAAAAATAGATTTAAAATCATTAATTGCAGAAAAAGATGTAAAGTTAAAGGAACTGCAAGATATAAAATATAGACTAGATGAAATAAAAAATAAGTTAACAGAAAATCTTAGTATAATGGGATTAGGTGAACAAAATATTTTTGAATTGAATAAAATTTTTAATGAGTATGAAGAAAAGATAAAGAAGAGAGAAGAAATTCATTTAAGTTTAATGTCTGTTGAAAAAACATATCAATATTTAATTAAAGATAAAAATATTGATGATATAAAAAACGAACTTCAAAACATTATAAAAAGCGATAGTAGTTGTTTTTATAAATCTGAAGAGGAAATCGAAGTTGAAGAAAAGAAGAAATCAAGACAATTAATTGAATGTGAAAAAAATATTAAGGATTTAGAAAATAATATAAATACAAGGCTGATAGGAAAAAGAACTTTAATAGAAATTGAAGAAGAATTATATAATGTAGAAGAAGAAATAAAAACTGGTGAAAAAGAATATAAGGCTTTATCTATAGCTTCTAACTATATTTTAAAGGCAGATGATGAAATAAGGAGAAATATTGGGCCTAAGATTAATAAGCTTGTGTCTGAATATTTTAGCCAGTTAACAGATAATAAGTATAATGAAGTAATAATTAATGATAAATATGAAATGATGGTTAGATTTAAAGATAATTTACTAGAACAGAAATATTTGAGCAATGGAGCCATAGATCAATTATATTTATGTCTAAGGGTTGCATTTGTAAAATTAATATTTAGTAAAGAAGAATATATTACATTTTTAGATGATGCATTTGTTCAGTATGATGATATTAGAAGAAATCGTGCAATATTATTTTTAATTAATACGTTAAGGGGACAAATTTTAATATTTACTTGTCAAAAGAATGAAATTGAAATATTAGAGAAAAATAATATTAAATTTACAAAAACAATTATGTAGTAGACTATGTTGACAAAAATATTTAAGTAAGTTAAAATTGGTAATGCAAATCATATGCAATAAATAAGAGGTGTGAAATGAAAAAATGTAAATTTAAATTATTATCATTAGTTTTTATCCCATTTATTTTACTTGGTTGTGGTAATTCTAAAAGTGAAGATAGAAGTACTAAAGATAAAATACAAGTTGAAGTATCAATTAACCCACTAAAAGAATTTGCTGAAAAAATTGGTGGTGATAAGGTTTCAGTATCATGTTTTGTTCCTGATAACGTTGAGCCACATGATTATGAATTAAAAACTAGAGATTTTGAAAGTTTAGTAGATAAAGATTTATTTGTTTATAATGGTCTTGGAATGGAAGAATGGCTTGAAGATGTAAAAAAGCAAATGTCTAGTAGTAATATTAAATATGTTAATGCAAGTGAAAATGTGGATATAAGAGAGGAAGATGGAAAGCAAGACCCACATGTATGGTTAAGCATAAAGGAATCAATTAAACAGTGTGAAGAAATAAAAAAATCACTCCAAGAAATAGATCCATCTAATAATGACTATTATGAACAAAATTATAACAATTATAAAAAGGAACTTGATGATTTATATGAAACATATAGTAAAAAATTTAATGATCTTACAAATAAGAGTTTTGTTACAAGTCATGAAGCCTTTGGATATTTGTGTAGAGAATTTGGATTGAAACAACAATATTTAAATGATATGTTTGGTGAAGGAGAGCTAACACCTAAAAAGTATCAAGAGCTTGCAGATTATTGCAAGAAAAATAATATAAATACGATATTTTCAGAAGGCTCAGAAAGTAGTAAAGAAGCTGAAACTTTAGCAAAAGAGATAAATGGACAGGTAAAATCAATAAATACTCTTGAAACAAAAGTAGAAGGCAAAGAATATATTCAAGTAATGAAAGAAAATTATGATACTATTTATGAAGCTTTAAAAAACTAGAAATTAAAAGATGCTTTAGCTATTTATACTAAAGCATTTTTTGTATATAAATATAAAAATATATATTAAAAATGGAAATATATTTTATATTATGATAAGGTTATATTATAAATAAAAATTAGGAGAAGATAATGATGGGTAAAGCTAAAAATTATTATAGTGATAATATAAAAAAATGTAATGAAGAATTAGAACAATTAAATAAGGTAATAAATATTGTTGGCTGGCTCAGGCTATTAGTAGTTATTGTAATACTAGCATTAGCATACTATTTATATAGAAAGTTTGGTATATTTTATTCCATTTTAAGCATTGTTTTAGGAATTGCAGTATTTATGGCAATGGCTAGTTATCATAATAAAAAAATCACTAAAAGAGATAAAATTTTAATTGAAATTGAGTTTAATGAAAAGGGATTAAAAAGAATAAATGGTGAATATAAAGAATTTGAAGATATAGGTGATGATTTAATAGATGAAAATCATCCTTTTGGAAATGATATTGATATTTTTGGAAAAAACTCTTTGTTTCAAATGATAAATACAACAAGAACAAAATCAGGTAGGGAAAAGTTAGGAAAAATTCTAAGCTTAGATAAATTACCTACAAAGGAAGAAATTATAAAAAGACAGGAAGCTGTTAAAGAACTTGGACAAAAGGTTGATTGGAGAAAAAAATTATATGTTAATGCTACTTTTAAAAAGAAAAAAAGTGGTGAACTTAAAGAATTACTAGAATGGTGTAATAGTGAAAGCAAAAATGCCATGCCAAAGGTAGTTGTGGCATGTTTCTTTATTTTAATAACTTTGATAATGATTTTTCTATGTATTAGTGGTGTATTTCCAATTAGCTATTTAATATTAGATTTAATGGTTAATTTTGTTATTATTAAATTTCTTACTAGGGATAAAAATGAAGCAATATATTTATTCCAAGAAGCTAAGTACGATGTTAAAGCATATTCAAATATTTTAATTGCAATTGAAGATGAAGAATTTAAATGTGAATATTTAAAAAATTGTAAGAAGAAATTAAATAATGAAGAAGGTAATAGTTGTAAGGAAGCTATGAAAAAATTATCTAATCTTTTAGATTGGATAGGGGATTCTGCTGGAAATGCATATTTCTTTATATTTAATGTGCTTTTGTTTGCAGATGTATTTATATTATATAATTTAAATAATTGGAAAAAGAATTTTGGAGATAAATTACCTAAATGGCTTGATGTAATGGGAGAATTTGAGGCTATTTCAAGTATTTCTAATTTATCTTTTGATAATGACGAATGGAATTTTGCAGAAATTAGTGAGGTTAGTGAAGTTAAAGCTTTATGTATGGCTCATCCATTAATTGGAGAAAGAGCTGTAGCAAATTCTTATGATTTAGAATATCCTAAAAAGATAACATTAATAACTGGATCAAATATGTCTGGTAAAAGTACATTCTTACGTACAGTTGGAGTTAATTTAGTTCTTGCATATATTGGAGCACCATCAAGGGCAAAAAAATTTAAATGTAGTATTATGGATATATATACATGCATGAGAACTAAAGACAATTTAGAAGAAAGTATATCATCTTTTTATGCTGAAATTTTAAGAATAAAATTAATTATAGAAGCATGTAGGAGTGGAAAAAGAGTATTTTTTCTATTAGATGAAATATTTAAAGGAACAAATTCAAGAGATAGACATATAGGTGCAACTGTTTTAATAAAACAATTATCTGAAAATGGTGCTATTGGTCTTTTATCAACTCATGATTTAGAATTATGTGATTTAGAGAAAGAAATGGATGAAATTCAAAATTATAATTTTAGAGAATACTATGAAGACAACAAAATTAAATTTGATTATAAGTTAAGAAAAGGCAGAAGTACTACACAAAATGCAGTGTACTTAATGAAACTTGCAGGAATTGAAATTAATGATTAAATAGCGCATTTGTAAAATAAATGACATATTGTTATGATATTATATGTATATAGTAATCGTAAAAAGAATTTTTATGCAAATAATAAAGAAAAGGGGGAGCTTATGAACATAGCATTTTTTCTAACACCAAAAAATGAAGTAGTGTGCGAATATACTGATGCAACAATGAGACAAGTAATGGAAAAAATGGAATATCATGGTTATACTGCTATTCCATTAATTAATAAGTTAGGAAAGTATGTGGGAACATTAACAGAGGGAGATTTACTTTGGAAACTTAAAAATACTCCAAACCTTAATTTTTTAAACACTGAATCTGTTAAGGTAAAAGATATTCCAAGAAAATTCAAACATAAATGTGTTACTATAAGTGAGGATATTGAAAGTCTTATAAAGCTTGCAATAAGCCAAAACTTTGTACCTGTGGTAGATGATGATGGAATTTTTATAGGAATAATTAAGCGTAGTGATATAATTGATTATTGTTTTACACAGTTGAACAAATTAAATCAAAAGATAAACCAAATGCAAGAATAATTTTATATATTAAAAAATGTGGTTCATGATTATTTTTTAATTATGAACCACATTTTTGTTTTAAATTTTTTCTATCTTTAGCATATTAGTACAACCAGTTTGAGTTGTAGGCATTCCTGCTGCTACTATAATTGATTCATCTTTCTTTGCAAGGTTTAGATCTAGAACAACTTTCCTTGCTTCATTTATTATTTCGTCAGTTGTATTAAACATTGAACATCTAATAGGGAAAACGCCAAAATTAAGTGATAAACTTCTTCTTACTTCTTCAAAAGGTGTTATTGCTACAATTGGTGCTTTTGGATGATATTTTGCAATAAGAGTTGCTGTTGATCCACTTTTTGTGGCTGCTACTATGGCTTTTGTATTTAGAACAAAAGAAGTT
Organism: Clostridium sp. HCP1S3_C6; assembly: GCF_052066735.1. Classification (NCBI taxonomy): domain Bacteria; kingdom Bacillati; phylum Bacillota; class Clostridia; order Eubacteriales; family Clostridiaceae; genus Clostridium; species Clostridium sp. HCP1S3_C6. The sequence goes on along the minus strand of NZ_JBQHRN010000019.1, from coordinate 22,761 downwards.
CTGCATGCAGAATAACTTATTGCAGCAGCAGTTGAGTCTAAGTTAGGATCTAAAATGGCATTATGTAAGTGACTGTATTCTAAGTTGCTTTCGGCTTCTTGAGCTATTTTAGCCATTGTTTTTGCAGCTTCAATTGGAAAGTTTCCAGAAGCACTTTCACCAGAAAGCATTATAGCATCAGTACCATCAAAAATAGCATTACATATATCAGAAGCTTCAGCTCTTGTTGGCATTGAATTTCTAATCATAGAGTCAAGCATTTGAGTTGCAGTAATAACAACTTTACCACAATCATTACATTTTTTTATTATTTTCTTTTGAATAATAGGTACCTTTTCAATTGGAATTTCAACACCCATATCACCTCTTGCAACCATTATGCCATCAGTAACTTCAAGTATAGAATCTATATTGTCTACACCTTCTTGACTTTCAATTTTTGCAATTACTTGTATATGATCATTATTTTCTTCTTTTAATATTTTTTTAACTTCAAGTATATCACTAGCTTTTCTTATAAATGATGCAGCTATAAAGTCAACACCCATTTTGCATCCAAATCGAATGTCATCAATATCTTTTTCTGTTACAGAAGGAAGTTTTATACTTACACCTGGGACATTTACACCTTTATGATTTTTAATTGTACCACCAACTTTAACAATACATTTTATTTCTTTTCCTATAATATTTACAACTTGAAATTTTAAAAGACCATCATCAACTAAAATAGTTCCTCCTATTTGTACATCTTTATATAAAACATCGTATGTAATAGAGCATCTACTACTATCTCCTAAAATTTCTTCACCACATATAAAAGAAAATTCTTGACCTTTTTCAAGTACAACACCATCATTTATAAAATTATGAGTTCTGATTTTAGGACCTTTAATGTCTAAAATTATTGCAGTTGATGAATTTTTTTCTTTACGCAATCTTTTTATTAAATCAATTTTTTCCTTATGAGTTTCATGAGTTCCATGAGAAAAATTTAATCTAGCAGCACTCATTCCAATATCAATAAATTTGCTTAAGACTTTTTCATTGTCACTAGCAGGACCAATTGTAAATATCATTTTTGTTTTTTGCATTACTACATCCCCTTTACCAAAGTTATTATATTTTTTATTGTTTGTTATATATATCTTTAATATTCTTTATAATTAAAGATTATTTATAATAAAACAATAAAGTATGTGTTATACTTTATTTATAGTATCATATAATATTTAGACATAATAAGGAAGTGGAAACATGAAAAATTTACAAAATATTAAGGCAAAGTTAGTATTTGACTATTTCAAGGAAATTTCTAGTATACCTAGAGGTTCTGGAAATGAAAAACAAATAAGTGATTATTTAAAGGGATTTGCAGAAAAACTAAATCTTGAAGTTATTCAAGATGATGCATTAAATATAATAATAAAAAAGCCTGCATCTAAAGGATATGAAAATGCCCCTACAGTAATTATCCAAGGACACATGGATATGGTATGTGAAAAAAATAATAATAAAGTTCATGATTTTACTAAAGACGGTTTAGAATTGATTGTAAAAGATGATTATATATATGCAAATGAAACAACTCTTGGAGCAGATGATGGAATTGCAGTGGCATATGCTATGGCTATACTTGCTGATGATAGTATAAAACATCCTAATTTAGAAATTCTATTAACTACAGATGAAGAAACTGGTATGACTGGTGCTATGGCAGTAAGTAAGGATAATATAAAAGGAAAAATATTATTAAATATTGATACAGAAGATGAGGGATATCTTCTAGTAAGTTGTGCTGGTGGTATTAGAACTAAATCAATTATAAAGCTTGAAAAAGAGCCATTAAAAAGTAATGTAAGTTTATTTGAAATATCAATAAAAGGTTTAAAGGGTGGTCATTCAGGTTGTGATATAGAAAAGGAAAGAGGAAATGCTAATAAGATATTAGGAAGGGTACTTAAAGGAATATCAGAAAATTTATCTTTTGATTTAATAGAAATTGGTGGCGGCTCAAAAAATAATGCCATTCCAAGAGAAAGCCATGCAATAATTGCTACAAATGAAGTTTGCAAATTAAAAGAAAGTATTTTAATATTTGATGAAATTATGAAGAATGAATTAAAGGTTTCTGATAGCTTAGTTTCTGTAAATGTCAATGAATATAATAAGGAACCTAAATTAAAAATTTCTGATAAGCGCAAGAAAGACATAATAAATTTATTATTTTTATATCCTAATGGTATAAATTCTATGAGTACTAATATAGATAATTTAGTTGAAAGTTCTACTAACTTGGGGATAATAAAAATGACAGACGATTATATTGAATTTGATAGTGCTGTTAGAAGTTCTACTCGTTCAAGGTTAGATGATATAGTTTCCAAAATTGAACTTTTAACAAATTTATGTAATGCACAATTTGAAAAAAATGATCCATACCCTGCATGGGAATATAAACAGGAATCAAAAGTTAGAGAAATATGTAAATCTGTATATAAAGAAATGTATGGAGAAGATATAAAAGTTTATGCAATTCATGCTGGAGTTGAATGTGGGTTATTTGAAGAAAGAATTGGAGATTTAGATATGGTAAGTTTTGGACCTGATATTATAGATGCTCATACTCCAAATGAACATTTGTCAATATCTTCAACAGAGAGAGTTTATGAGTATTTACTAAAAGTATTAGAAAATATAAAGTAAGTTATTGTTGCAGCACTATTATAAATAATCAATTTAAGAAGGTGTTACTGCCTTTTTGTAGAATATATAATTATGTAATTTTTATTAAATGAGGTGTTTATTGTGCTGCAAACTGATTTTTCTTATGGTGATTATAAATTTAAAAGTATTAGAAGTTCTGATGTGGAAAGAGTAGTAAACTGGATAAGAGATAATATTGATGAGAAAGAATCATACTATTCATTAGATAGTGATATTTTTTATAGAAGATTTTTAGAATATTATATTTCAGAAAATGAATGCTTTATGGAAATATATAAGAATAATCAATTGGTGGCTGTTTTTAAGGGTAGATTAGAAAAAATGAACCATAAAGAACTTGTTATTTGGTTTTTTGTTATGGATAAATTAAAAAGAAATGAAGGAATAGGAACATCTATAATAGATTTAATTATTAAATATTTTAAAGAAGTTCATAATATAGATGATATTTTAGTTGGAGTTGTTCAAAATAACATGGAAGGTATTTCTTTTTGGAATAGTATGGGATTTGATGTATCTAGAATATCAAGAAACTTTTTTGATGGATATGAAGAAAAGGATAGAAATTTAGTAATAATGAAAAAATAAAAGTGTTATTCAAGGAAAACTTGAGTAACATTTTTTTGAAAATATTTACATAATGAATGTACACTCCGAATAAATAATATATATATAATATGAATTTATTTGGAGGTGTTTCTAGTGAGATATACAAGATATAATATAAATAAAAAAGGTAAAGAAAATTTTTTCTTATGGATTATCTTTATTTTATTATTAGCTACTATTTTAGGAATTGGAATATATAAAATATTTATAGGTAATAATACAAAAGAAAAGTTGTCAGAAGAATTAAATATATCGAATGAAGAAAATTATGAATTATTTATAATTCAATGTGGTGTATATCAAAATAAAGATAATGCAGATTTACTAATTAAGGATTTAAGTAATGATTTTAATCCATTTATAGTTGAGGAAGATGGAAAATTTAAAGTTATTGCTGGTATTTATGAGAAAAATATTATAAGTCAAATAGAACAGATACTTAATTCAAGAAATGTGAATAATTTTACAATTAAGTGCAATTTAACTTCTAGTAATAACAATGATAAAATTAAAAAAAATTTAATTTCAGGATACATGCAGATAATAAATAAATTAGTTCAAGATGAAAATGTAAAAGCAATTGATACAACTAAATATAAAGAATGGGCAAGTAGTAGCATATTAAATGATTATAATGGAAATAATAATGATATAAATAGATTAAAAGAAATGATAAATAATATGCCTAAGGAATACACAAAAAATGATATATACAAAGATAGTTTAGTTATATATAATGTGATAATTAATTGTCGAGAAAATTAAAATAATATCTTGTATTTCTTAAATTTAAATTAAAAATTATTTTCTTAATTAAACATACTTGTTTATAACAATATTAAATGATAAACTATATTAGGTATAAAAGTTAATTGACTAACAATCATTTAACTAAATAAAAAATATCATATGTTATTAAAAAATAGGAAGTGATTCATTGAATTTTATATTAGCTTCTGGCTCAGAAAGAAGAAAAGAATTATTATCTAGAATAATAGATAACTATGATATTATTGTCAGTAAATTTAATGAAGCTGAAGTTAAGTTAGAAAGTGATGTTTCTAATTATGTTAAAGATATTGCTTTAGGTAAAGCAAAGGATGTATCATCAAGGGTTTCAAGTGATAATATAATTATAGCTGCAGATACAATTGTTACATTTAATTATGAAATTCTTGGAAAGCCTAAAGATGAAACTGATGCTTTTAGGATGTTAAAGTTGCTTAGTGGAAAATGGCATAAGGTATATACTAGCATTGTTATAATAAATAATTCTACTAATAAAACAATTAAAGACGTTCAATTAACAGAAGTTAAGTTTTCAGAACTTACTGATGATGATATATTAAAATACATAAAAACTGGTGAACCTTTAGATAAAGCAGGTGCTTATGGAATACAAGGACTTGGAGGAATATTTGTTGAACAAATAAAAGGATGCTACTATAATGTAGTTGGTATGTCACTTAATAAATTAAGTCTTATGTTAAAAGAAATATGTAAATAAGAGATAATTGAGAATAATGAGAATTAAGCAATTAAATAAATATATAAAATTAGAAAGGGGAAAATGTAATGGGATTTTTCGGATCAAATAAAGATATGGGAATTGACTTAGGAACTGCTAATACACTTGTTTATGTAAAAGGTAAAGGTATTGTATTAAGAGAACCTTCAGTAGTTGCAATAAATAATATAACTAAAAAACCTTTAGCAGTAGGATCAGAAGCTAAACTTATGATTGGTAGAACTCCTGGAAATATTGTAGCCATAAGACCATTAAGAGATGGTGTAATTGCAGATTTTGATGTTGCTCATACTATGATAAAATCATTAATTGAAAAAGGTGGTAGTAAATCATCTCTAAAAAGTCCAAGAATTATTGTATGTTATCCATCTGGTGTAACAGAAGTTGAAAAGAGAGCCATTGAAGAAGCTACAAAGCTTGCAGGAGCAAGAGATGTTGTATTGATGGAAGAACCAATGGCAGCTGCAATAGGAGCTGGACTACCAGTAAGTGAACCAACTGGTAGTATGATAGTAGATATTGGTGGAGGAACTACTGAAGTTGCAATTATTTCATTAGGAGGTATTGTAACAAGTAAATCTCTAAGAATAGCTGGAGATGAATTTGACCAATCAATTATTGCATATATTAAAAAAGAGTACAATTTAATGATTGGAGAAAGAACTGCGGAACAAATTAAGATGGAAATAGGTTCTGCATATAAAGTAGAGCAAGAAGAAAAAATGGAAATCAAGGGAAGAGATTTAATAACAGGACTTCCAAAAATAGTTGAAATATCTGAAGATCAAATAAGAGAAGCATTAAGAGAACCAGTATTTGCAATAATAGAAGCTATAAAAACTACATTAGAAAAAACACCACCAGAACTTGCTGCTGATATTATGGAAAAGGGAATAATGTTAGCAGGTGGAGGAGCGTTATTAAAAGGACTTGATGTGTTAATAACAAAAGAAACAAATATGCCTGTACATATTGCAGAAGCACCTTTGGATTGCGTTGTTTTAGGCGCTGGAAAGGCTCTACAAGATTTTGATAAAATTAGCAGAGAAGAGAGAGCTTAATAAATGAAATTTTTTAAAAATAAACTGGCAGTAACAGTTGTTGTTCTGTCAGTTACATTTTTAGGGTTGATTATATTTACAAGTGCTAAGCAATATAATGGATTGGAAAGTAGTGCAGGTAGTGCTTTAAATCCATTGCAAAAAATATTATATAGCGTAAATAGAAGTGCTAAAGATTTTGTAGATTTCTTTTTGAATTTTTCAGATGTAAAAGAAGAAAATAAAAATTTAAAAAATGAAAATGAAGAATTAAAAGAAAAACTAAGTCAATATTCTGATTTAGAAGAAGAAAATACAAGACTAAAATCTGTTTTGGATTTTGAAGAAACAAGAAGCCAATATGATTATATATCTACAAATATAATTCATTATGCAGGAGCAGGCGTTGTTGATGGTTATGTAGTAGATAAGGGCTCTAAAGATGGAATAGAAGTGGGAATGGTTGTGATAGCATCTGAAGGCTTAGTTGGTAGAGTTTCAAAAGTTGGTGGCAATTGGTCTATTATCCAATGCATAATAAATGAAAATATAAAGGTAAGTGTTATGCCAGAATCAACACGTGAAAATAGTGGAATTCTTGAAGGATATACTGATAGAAATAAAAATATGTACACTAAAATACAATATTTACCTATGGATTCTCAAATAAAAGAAGGAGATGTTGTTTTAACATCTGGTTTAGGGCTTGTTTATCCAAAGGAAATAAGAGTTGGTGAAGTATTATCAGTAGAGGAAGACAAGGTTAAGGTTATGAAAAGCGCTATAGTAAAACCATTTGTTGATTTTGAAAAACTTGAAGAACTATTTATTATAGTTCCAAAAGATAAAAGGGTAATAGAGTATGATGATGAGGTAAAATAATGAAGAGATTGATTGTTTTTATTATAATGATCTTACTATTAGTATTAGATAATTCATTGTGTCCCTTTTTTGCAATATCAAGGGCTGTCCCTAGTTTATTGTTTGTTTTTGCAATAGCATATTCTATAATTTATGGAAAAACTGAAGCTACAATAGTAGGAATTTTTTCTGGAGTTTTGCAAGATATATATTTTACAAATTGTTTTGGAATAAATTGTCTTGTTAATATGATATGTTGTTTTATAGTAGCAACTATAGGAGAAAGTATTTGGAAAGAAAAAAAGGTCATTCCAGTAGCATCTATGTTTGGCATTAGTATTTTTAAATACTATATAGTTTGTCTTATTTTATATTTAATAGGTATTAATACAGAAATAATTAGAGGAGTATTTATTGCAGTTTATAATTCGGTAATTATGTTTTTTGTATACAGTATAATATTTAAATATTATAAAAAAGAGCACAATGAAGTTACATGGAGGTTTAAATGATAATAAATTCACCAAAAAAGAAAAAAAAGTTTTCAAGATATAATGTATTTATAATTTTAGTAGCTTTGGTGTTTTGTGTTATAATTGCTAAACTTGCATATTTACAATTGTTTAAGCATGATGATTATACTGAAAAAGCAAATACAACATCAACAAGATTTATGTCTGAGGTTGCACCTAGAGGAATTATTTATGATCAAAAGGGAAATTTACTTGCAACAAACTCTCAGACATATGCTATTACTTATACATCAACTACTGATGCAGATAAGTATATTTATAGAACAATAGACTCTGTTTTGAAAATTCTTAATGATAATGGTGATTCTTCTAAGATTCAAGATGATTTAGTTCTTAAATTAGATGAAAATAATAATTGGTATATTCAATTTACAACTAGTGATACAGATGGACAGAAGACTCAGGAAATTAGATTTAAGAGGGATATTGGTCTTAATGATGAAATACAAAATGATTTAAAAAAGCAAGGAATTATAGCAGAAGATACTACTGATTATTCAGATTCAGAAATTGAAATGGTAAATAAAAAATTAATGGATATTACACCAGATGAAGTATTTCAATATTTAGTAAAATCATTTTCAATGTATGATCTTTTAATAGACCAAGATCAGGATCAAGCTGAAATAAAAAAACAACAAAAAAAGTATAAGGATATGGAAGCGTCAGAAATAGCTGATATCTTAACACAAAAATACACAAAAGAACAGTTGAGAAATTATATGGTTATAAAGTATGCAATTAAAATGCAAAGTTTTAAGGGGTATAAGTCAGTAACTATAGCTAAAAATATTACCTTTAATACTGCTTCGGTTATGTATCAAAAGTTAAGTGAATTGTATGGAATTGATGTTACACAACAACCTATAAGAAATTATCCATATAATTCAATGGCTGCACAGGTTTTAGGTTATCTATCGCCTATTGATGCAACTAAATCTGAAAATTATGAGTTAAGAGGTTATGATGTATCAACAGATCTTATTGGTGTTTCGGGAATTGAATCTTCTTTTGAAGAACAACTTAAGGGTGTAAAGGGTGGTACAACTGTAAAAGTTAATTCAAAAGGTCAAGTTACAAGCGAGTTGTTTAAACTTGAATCATATCCAGGAAATAATGTACATTTAACCATTGATAAGAATCTTCAATATGCTGCAGAACAAAGCTTAAAAGACACTATGGAGGGTCTTAGAAGTGGCGCTATAGCAGGTACTCCGTATCCTGGTGCAACAAGAGGTGCAGTAGTTGCTGTAGAAGTAAATACAGGAAGGATACTTGCATCTGCATCAAATCCAGATTATGATCCTAATATTTTTGCTGTTTCTGGTCAGCTTACAGATGAACAAAATGAAGAATATTTTAGTCCTGATTTAGAAAAATTCGGAACAAATTATATTAAATCAAGAGGTTTATCATTATCCCTAGATGACTTATTTCCATTAGATAGTAATGGGAATAGAACTGATAAGAGGGATGTTTATCCAAGAGCATTTTTTAACTATGTAACTCAAGGATTAATTCCACCAGGGTCTTCCTTTAAGCCTATGACAGCTATAGCAGGTCTTGAAGAAGGTATTATTACACCGCAAAGTCCTATATATTGTTCAGGTGTGTTTAATACACATCCTGAAGTATTAGGATCATTTGCACCTAAGTGTTTATCAGCACATGGCTCATTAACATTAGATAATGCTCTAGAAAAATCATGTAATATGTTTTTTTATGAAGTTGGATATCAATTGTATATAAATGGTGGTCAAAATGTTGAAGCTCTGGATTCACTAGCTCAATATGCATGGAAATTTGGACTTGGTTCTGATCCAAATGGACAACAAAAAAATAGTACTGGTATAGAAATAAAAGAAAATTTTGGGCAGGTTTATAATTTTACATCTGCAAAAAATCAAGCAAAGTATTATGCTAGATTTGACCTTGCAAATTATTTAGAACAAGGAAATTATGAAGGTAGAACATATTATGTTCCTTTTGACTATTCAACAAGTGAAGATGACGATGAAGATTTAAAAAATGCAAAGGCATCATTAAAAAAGAAAATATCTGATAGAATTGACAAATTTGGAACAAATGGTGAGGATGCTACAGATCATGATACATTTTCAAAGAGCATATTAGGTGATATTCAAGACATTATGAACTATTCAAGAAAATATGCAGATAATGTTACTAAATATGAAACAGAAAAAAATACTACCGTTGATAGAACAAATCAAGCACAAATAATTGCAGATGTTATTGCAACATTTGTTATAAATGATAGAAGAGCTGAACTTACATCACCAGCACAAGAAATATATGCATCCATTGGTCAAGGAATGAATAATTTTACTCCTATACAAATTGCTCAATATGTATCAACTATTGCAAATGGTGGAACAAGATATGCACTTCATTATGTTGATAAAATAACTAGTCCTGATGGAGATACACTTCAAGAGTTTGGTAAAACTGTACTTGATGAAACTGGTGTTAGTAAGCAAACGTTAGATGCTGTTAAGGCAGGTATGAGAAAGGTTAACATGGATGAAAATGGTACTGCAGTTGGAGCATTTGAAAATTTTCCAATTGAAACTGCAGGTAAAACAGGAACAGCTGATATAAATGATCAAGAACAAGAATCATGGGGAAGAGCTCCTTATGCAACATATATAAGTTTTGCTCCTTATGATAATCCTGAAATTGCAATTGTAGCAGTTGTATATGATGGAGGTCATGGTGGTTATATAGCACCTATTGCAAAGGCTATATATGAAGCATATTTCAAGGATAGAATTTTAAGTATGGATCCTAATTATGCATCAAAATCTGAATCATTCCAAAAGTATGTTTTAAATGCGCCAGCAGACAATAAAAGCAATTAGATAAAAAGTTGTTTTATTAAAAAGTTTTAATTTTAATAAGGCAGCTTTTTTATTTTTAAAATTAAGAATATCTTAATTTATTTACATTGTAGATTTTTAACATTAATGATATAATTGATTGGAAAAGGTCTAAGATTAAGAGATAATTTAGATTAATACTACATTAATAGGGTGGTGCATTAATCATTGATTAACAAAGGAATTATCATAAAAGGTAATAAAGAGGGCTTAAATGCTGAAATTGATATGGATAAATTTGATAATTTTGATGACATGCTAGGAACTCTTACTGAAAAATTATCAAAAGGAAAACAATTTTATAAAGATTCAACTCTTTGTATTACAACAAAGTTATCTGATTTGTCTAAAGACGAAGGTGATAAATTAAAAGAGGTATTATTAAATGAAATTGTTGTAAAGGATATAATATTTGAAGATAGCGCTTCTGCTAATAGTGATAATAATAGCAAATCTAAGGATATTACTGAAAAATGTTTTGAAGGAATTCATGAAGGAAAAACAAAATTTTTTAGAAAAGCAATTAGAGGGGGGCAAATAATTAATTTCCCAGGCAATATAGTTATTATTGGTGATGTTAATCATGGATCAGAAGTATATGCAGGTGGTAATATTATAGTTTTAGGAGCTATAAAGGGAAAGGTGTTTGCTGGAATAGATGGTAATAGAGATGCAATAATAGCAGCATTTTATATGCAACCTGAAATATTAAAAATAGCAGATATAATTACAATGTCTCCTGATTCTGAAAAGCCTAAATATCCAGAAGTAGCAAAGATTAAAGATAATTCAATTCTTGTAGAACCATATCTTAATAATAAGTATATATAACTTTAAGAAAAAATAATTGAGACATAAACTCGTGCTATAAAATTTTATAATTTAAATTTATTACAAACGTATAAATATTTGGAGGGATTAATTAATGGGAGAATCTATTGTAATTACATCAGGAAAAGGAGGAGTTGGTAAAACAACTACAACTGCTAATATTGGTACGGCTTTAGCTGCACTTGGAAAGAAAGTTGTATTAATAGATGGAGATACTGGACTTAGAAATCTTGACGTATTAATGGGATTAGAAAATAGAATAGTATATACACTTATAGATGTTATAGAAGGAAGATGTAGATTAAAACAAGGATTAATAAAGGATAAAAGATTTCCTAATCTATCATTGCTTCCAACAGCACAAATAAAGGATAAAGATGATATTGATGCTGAAGACATGTTAAAAGTAGTAAATGAATTAAAAGAAGAATTTGATTATGTTCTTATAGATTGTCCTGCAGGTATTGAGCAAGGATTCGAAAATTCTGTTATTGGAGCTGACAGAGCTTTAGTAGTAGTAAATCCTGAAATAACTTCAGTTAGAGATGCTGATAGAGTTATAGGAAAACTTGATGCAAAGGGATTAGATGATCATTCAGTTATTGTAAATAGATTGAATTATGATATGACACAAAGAGGAGATATGCTTGATGTAGCTGATATTATAGAAACATTATCAGTAAAATTAATTGGTGTTGTTCCTGCAGATGAAAATGTTACAGTTTCAACAAATAAAGGAGAACCTATTGTTTTAGAAGAAGGATCTTATGCTGGTCAAGCCTTTAAAAATATTGCCAGAAGAATATTAGGCGAAGATGTACCTTTAATGGAATTACATTCAAAAAGTAATGGTATATTATCTTCTATTAAAAGAATATTTAGTCGTAAATAAAAGGGGGATAAAACATGGGATTTTTTAATTTTGGTAATAAGCTAAAGCCCAAAGATGTAGCAAAAGATAGGCTTAGACTTATCTTAATTCATGATAGGGGTGATATTCCAGAAGAGGTATTAGAAAAAATGCGTGATGAAATATTACAAGTTTTATCTAAATATATTGAAATAGATAGTGAAGATGTTGAAATAGCCTTAAACAAGGGGGATGTTGTTGAAGGTGAAGGTTCAACTTCACTTGTAGCAAATATACCTATAAAAAGTGTAAGAGGAAGATAATTAATTAGCTGTTTACAATGTTTAAGCATATGTATTCAGCTTTTTATGTATAAAATAAAGTTTTATTTATATAATAATCTTGTGGTAACAATTATAAATAAAACTAGAAGTGGAAGTGTTAAAAGTAGTGGAAAAGATTGGTGAGTTTTTTAGTCAATTTAAATTAGATATTAGACTTATTAGAGAGATTGATAAGAAGCTTCTTATATCTATATTGTTATTAGTATCTTTTGGGATGTTAAATATATATTTGTGCACAAAAGGCAGAGTAGATGGAATTAGCAATTTCTTTTTTATATCTAAACAGTTACGTTGGTTTTTATTATCATTAATTGTAATGTATCTCTTATTAGTAATAGATTATAGAGCTATTTATAGATTTGTTCCTATTCTTTATTGGATAACTGTTGGTTTATTAGTATTGGTTTTAATAATTGGTAAGGAAATTAATGGAGCTAAAGGATGGCTTAGTCTTGGATTTATGGAATTACAACCAGCAGAACTTGCAAAATTCACCATAATCCTTATGGAAGCTAAAATATTAAATGAATGTGATTTTGAAATAAACAATATTAAGAATTTTGCAAAAATAGCTATATATGCACTTATTCCCATGGCACTTATAGCAGCTCAGCCAGATATGGGTATGACTCTTGTATGTTTCTTTATAATGCTTGGTATAGTTTTTATAGCAGGAATTGATAAAAAAATTATTATTGGTGGTATTTTATTTTGTTTTGTGGCAGTAATAGCTTTATGGCCAACTGGAGTAATAAAAGATCATCAAAAGCAAAGAATATTAACATTTTTAAATCCAGATACTGAAGATTCAGCAGATAGCTATCAATTAAATCAATCTATTATAGGAATTGGTGCAGGTGGACTTATTGGAGAGAGACCATCTTTTTCATCAGAAGTATCTCCAGGATATACAGGGACTCATGTTCCAGAAATACAAACTGATTTTATTTTTTCAGCAATTGGTGAACAATGGGGATTTGTTGGTGCAATATTTCTTCTGATTTTATATTTTATACTCATATCTAGAATTGTGAGTATAGCAAAAAATACTGAAGATAATTTTGCAAAAGTAATATGTATAGGAATGGTATCATATTTCATTTTTGCCATTACTCAAAATATATGTATGACTATTGGATTATTGCCTATAACAGGTATTACTCTTCCATTAATAAGTTATGGAGGCAGCTCTCTTCTTACAATTATGATGTCTCTTGCACTTATTATAAATATCGGAATGAGAAAAAGAAAAATACATTTTTAGTAATATAATAAGAAGGTTTGTACTGAGGCAAACCTTCTTGATTTTTATATAAGCTGTAAAAATAAGTTGTTTTTTGAGAGAATGGTATGTATAATCAACTTATAAATTACAGGAGGGGATGTAATGAAGTTAAAAAAATATTATCTACAATTTTAGCATCATTTGTAATGTCTACATTGGTACTAACTAATATGCCAACTACTAAAATGGCATTTGCTGAAGAAGGTACAAAATATTCTGGAACAGATATAAAAACAGGTATTGATCATTTGAAGGAACTTGGAGTAACACATGTTCAAATATTACCAATGTATGATTATGCATCTGTAGATGAAGCAGTTAATAATGATGATAATAATAATGACAATAATAATGATGATTCAAGTTCTTCATTTGATAATAAAGCTATAATGTTAGTTCTTTTAGCAATGATTGCTTCTGGAAGTGCTTCTTTTGTAGCTTATAGAAAAAAAGATATGTAAATAAAAAATAGAATGCAAAATTAATTTTGCATTCTATTTTTTTAATTATTTATTTAGTAAAGAAAATATTATATAAATTATAATAGCCACAGAAGAAATAGAAGCTATTAAATAATCTATATTATTATCTTCCACATCATCATCACTTTTATTTAGTATATTGTACATAGGAAGAACAATTGCAATTATATAGCATAAAACTATACTTAAATCAGTTATTCCCTTTTGAAATACCATATAGCCGCCAATAAATATAAGAGATATTATTGAAAGTATAATGGTAAAAATTATGTCTCTATTTTTTTTAAACTTATTAATAAGATTATTCATTTTTATTACCCCATAAAATATCTTTTTACATAATTATAAAATATCACATTTATTATTTTTTTTCAATAAATGTGATATTTTTAAATACTATTTTAAAAATGTTAATTTTTTTAAATATGTTAAAGAAACAATGCAAAATTACGATATATTTATTAAGAAGGATAAAAAGAAAGCAAGGTGTGTGATAATATGATTAACTTAATAAGTAGCCGATTAATACTTAGAAATAATTCACCATTATTTGATGCAAAAAAGTATCATCCATCAAATAAAATTGGAGTGCTTTTAAATGATAATGTTATTAAAGTTAATGAAGGAAGTGCCCTTGATGAATTTATTAATGAACGTGAAGAAATTAAAGAAAAAATAAAAAAATTAAATGAACAGGTTATTGAAAAAAAAGAGGAAGCTAATAATTTAAAGCAAGAAAATATAAATGTGTCTAGCACTGAAAATAATAATGATGATAAAGATATAAAAAAGTTAGAAGAAAAATTAAAAAAAGTAGATAAGCTTATAACAGGTTATGAAAAAGGTTTTTTAGTAAATTCCACAGATGAAGATATTCAAATGAAAAGTGATGGTATGAGTTTGCTTGCATAAAAAATGGGAAGAGTATTAATTAAGCTCTTCCCATTCTTCATATAATTTTTCAAGTTGTTCTTCAGAATCTTTTATTTCGTTACTTACCCTTGTACTTTCAGAAGGATTAGAGTAAATTTTTTCATCACATAAATCTTCTTGAAGCTTTCCTAGTTTTTGTTCTAAATTAGATATTAATGATTCGAGTTCCCTAATTCTGGCCTTTTTTGCACGTTCTTCTTTTTGAGATTCTCTTTTTTTCTTTTTTTCATTGTTTATTTGAGTTTTAGTTTTATTATTGTTGTCAGATGATATATCATCAAAGCGTGTAGGATTTAGTTTTTTGTCCATATAATATGTATAATTACCTAAATATTCAGAAACACCATCTTCATTTAATTCTAATATTCTAGAAATAACCTTATTTAAAAAGTATCTATCATGTGAAATAACTATTAGTGTACCATCATAATTTAGTATTGCTTCTTCAAGAGCTTCTCTAGATGGAATATCTAAGTGGTTTGTTGGTTCATCTAAAAGTAGTAAATTTGATTGGGATAAAATAAGTTTGAGTAAATTAATTCTACATTTTTCTCCACCACTTAATTTATCAATTGTTTTAAAGACATCATCACCTTTAAATAAGAAAGAACCTAAAAATGTTCTTATTTTTGATGTTGTAAGATAAGGAAAATCATCCCATACTTCATCTAATATAGTTTTATTTGGAGATAAATTAGATTGTTCTTGATCATAGTAACCAACATTAACATTAGCACCTAAAACTTTTACCCCTGTATCTTGTTTTATTTTATCCATTATTATTTTAAATAAGGTAGTTTTTCCACGACCATTTTCTCCTATTAAAGCTATCTTTTCACCACGCTTTAAGTCAAAGGAAACATTAGAAAATAAATGTTTGTTTTCAAAACTTTTGCTTAAGTTTTCAACATGTAAAACATCATAACCACTTTTTACAGCAGCTTCAAATTTAATTTTAGAAGCATTTTCTTCTTTATCTGGAGCATCTAATTTTTCCATTTTATTTAAAGCTTTTTCACGGCTTTCAGCTCTTTTAATACTTTTTTCTCTATTAAATGATCTGAATTTTTCTATGATAGCTTCTTGTCTTTTTATTTCAGCCTGTTGGAGATTATAAGCTTTTAATTGTGCTTCATAATCCTTTTTATGTAATTCAATAGACTTTGTATATGAAGCATTATAAGAATGAAGATGACCATTTATAAGATAAAAAGTTTTTGTTGTAACAGCATCAAGAAAATATCTATCATGGGAAATTACAATTACAGTTCCCTTATAGGAATTAAGATATTCTTCAAGCCAACTTATTGCTTCAAGATCCAAGTGGTTTGTAGGTTCATCTAAAAGTAATATATCAGGCTTTCCAAGAAGAAGCTTACAAAGGGCAACTCTTGTTTTTTGTCCACCACTTAATGTATTAATAATTTTATCAAAGTCTTTTTCTAAGAAACCAAGGCCTTTTAAAACTTTGCTTATTTCGCCTTTATATGTATAACCACCTCTATTTTTATATAATTCCTGGGCAGTTGTATAATCTTTTATAAGCTTTTCATGGTATGATGAATTATTTTCATCGTAAGGTTCGTTCATTAACTTTTCTGTTTTTGCTATTTTATTTTCAAGGGCAGTTAAATCTGAAAATACAGTAACCATTTCATCATAAATTGTATTGTTAGATTGTAAATCTAGATGTTGAGATAAATAGCCTAAAGTTTTATTTTTATCTATAAATATTTCACCACTATCAAAAGAAAGTTGTTTTGATATTATTTTAAATAATGTAGATTTTCCTTCACCATTAGCACCTATTATAGCTGCTTTTTCTCCTTCATTTACAGAGAGATTTACATTTTTTAATATTTCAGTAATTCCGTAACTTTTACATATGTTTTTTAAGCTTAATACTATCATAATATTAAATCCTTTCTAAAAAATTAACTTATGCATTAATTATATCCTAATTAATGCATAAGTTAAATACTTTGTTATATGCCATCTTCTAAAAATAGATAACCTAATTTGGGATTTCCATAAATTTGTCCTATTATATAAATAGTATAGAAGTGGCCTTTTTTTAAAGTTTTAGAACTTATAAATTTTTTAAATCCTTCTGCTGCTTCAGTTTCTGTTAATAAAAAGTCATAAAGACCAGGCTTTAATTTTACATATCGAGTATTTTCTATATATTGTACTCCGGAAAAAATAGCTTCTTCATTTGATAATGAAAGAGTTAACAGTGGAGAATCTGGTGAAAAATTAATAAATCGCAAAAAGGAATTTTCGGATATAGTTATTGGAAAACCATCAATTATTGTAAAAACCGATAAAGCACTTTCTAAAACTATGATATTCATAGTAAAGCTACTTTGAGGTAAAAAAACAGCTTCTTCACTATATAAGACTTCCGATTTATCGCCAGAGTTATATATTTCAAGTAAATATTCTCCAGATGGAATATTTCTGTAACTAGTTACTTTTCCAAAGGAAAATCCATCTATAAAAAGCTTTTTATTTAAATATATGTCTAAATTGCTAGAGGATGCTGAATTTAAAAAACGTATGTTACAATTTAGATTAGGTAATGAATTTTTTTGTATGTTCATTTATTATCTACTCCTTTATTTAAATCTAAGGTTAGTTTTATAAATCTTCGTCCGATTAATTTTGCAATAGGAAAGGGGATATTATAAGCTTCCATAAGAGTTAATGTCCCTGGACTTAAATTTTTAATCTCATCAAATATTTTATCAATTTTTATACTAGAACCTTCACGTATTAGGTCATCATCAAAATTCATTTTCATATCTTTTATCATATCGCTAGGGCATCTTAATTTTCTTGATTCATTATAAGAGTAAAGCTCATTATTATTTTTAGAACCTTGTGGAAAAGTATATATTCCTTCTTCTTGGGAATTCAAATTATTATCATTATTATTTACCATTACTGGTGACTGAAGATTTAAAGCATCTTTAAATGGTACAAATTTTAAGTCTTCAATAGATTTATTTTTGAAGTTATTATCTTCACTTGGAATCATGTTACTACCTCCTAGTAAGCCTTTTATTATAAATATATATTTATGTTTATAGAAAATATTACTTTTAATTTAATAGAACGATAAAACTATTCTTAGAATATATTAAATTAAGGAGGAATTTGTTATGAAGAGTGATTTTGATGATATTATATTAGGAATAGATTCAAAGGTGATACTTAGAGATGGTAGTGAAGTAAGATCAATAAATTTTGATAATGCTGCTACCACACCTACCTTTAAAGAAGTTATAGATAATATAATAAAATATAGTGATTATTATGGTTCTATAGGAAGAGGTACTGGTCATAAATCAGAAATAACTACAAGATTATATTTAGAATCAAGAAATTATATTTTAAATTATTTTAATGTTCCAAATAAAGATGATTATACAGTAGTATATGTTTCAAATACAACAGATGGAATTAATAAACTTGCAAAAATATTAATTAAAAGCAAAGATGATATTATAATATCTACAAGAATGGAACATCATTCTAACGACCTTCCTTGGAGAGAAGCATGTATGGTAGATTATATAGAAGTGGATAAAAATGGTAGGTTACAATTATGTGAACTTGAGGAAAAACTAATAAAATATAAGGGAAAAGTTAAATATGTTACTATGACAGGTGCTTCTAATGTAACTGGATATGTTAATGATATCCACAAGGCAGCAGAAATTATCCACAGATATAATGCTAAAATAATAGTAGATGGTGCACAACTTGTGCCACATATGAAGGTAAATATGTCAGGAAATACAAGTGAACAAAAAATAGATTTTCTTGTGTTTTCTTCCCATAAATTGTATGCACCATTTGGCTCAGGAGCTATTATAGGAACTAAAGAGGATTTTGATTCTAATATTCCATGTAGTGAAGGTGGAGGAACTGTAAATTTTGTAATGGATAATGAAGTGGAATATTTATTATCACCAGAAAGGGACGAAGCAGGAACACCTAATTTTTTTGGAGTACTAGGAATGATAAGTGCTTTAGAGGTCCTTGATAGAATAGGATTTTCCAATATTCATAAAAATGAATTAGAATTAAAAAAGAGAATGATTGAAGGATTAAGTAAAATTCCAAAAATAAATCAATATGGAGATTGGGATGTTAATAATATTTATGATTCAGTAGGTATTATAGTATTCAATATAGGAACATTATATCATCAATTAGCAGCAGAAATTTTAGCAAAGGATTATGGAATTGCTATAAGACAGGGATGGTTTTGTGCTCATCCATATTGCAGAAGACTTATGCATATATCTGAAAAGGCTGCAGGTGCATTTATAAAAAATCCAAATGAAAGAATGCCAGGAATGCTTAGAATTAGTTTTGGAATTTATAATACTAAAGAAGAGGTAGATTATTTTTTAGAGGCTGTAGATAATATTTCAAAGAAAATGTAAAATAAGAGAGACTATTTAAAGAAAAGTCTCTCTTAAAAAATCTATTTAGTAAAAATCTTGTATTTTGGAGTACCATCAATTAATGGTTTAAAATATTGATAGGCTTCCTTTGATACATGGTTTTGTTCTTCATTAATCCATTCAATAGGAAAGTATTTGACATTGTTAGCTACTTTAGAAGATTCAACTAATGAATAAGAGATTGTGTATGGAAAATTGCTATCACGATTTATTGCAACCATATAACCATTTTTTCCGTTTTGCCCAGCTTTTAATGCCTCATATCCAGCTCTAAAGGCCTCTTCAACATCAGTAGTAGAAGCACAATGCATAGCACATCTTTGAAGAACTCCAAGTTCAAGGGCTTTTACTCTTGATGTAATTCCATCTTTTAAAATAAGTTGTCTTAAATATGATGCAACTCCTCCAAGTTGTGCATGATTAAAATTATCATGTGATGTGCTTTGTATAGAAGTAAGAAAATTACCATTTTTATCTCTTAATCCTTCTGATGCAACTATGTAAACTTGATTTTGCTCTTGAAATTTAGCACGAACATCCTTTAAGAATTTTTCTTTATCAAAAGCAACCTCTGGAAGATATATAAAATCAGCTACAGGTTCACCAAAGTATCTAGCTGCACAAGCAGAAGCCGCAAGCCATCCTGTGTCTCTTCCCATAGTTTCTAATATAAATATTCCATTATTTTTATAGACAGAAGAATCAAGGTATGTTTCTAAAACAGATGTTGCTATAAACTTAGCTGCACTTCCAAAACCAGGAGTATGATCTGTATACATTAAATCATTATCGATAGTTTTAGGAATACCTACAAAATTAATATCAAGATTATTATCTTTCGAGTATTTGCCTAATTTAGCAGTAGTGTCCATAGAATCATTTCCACCTATATAATAAAATGTTTTTATATCTAAGTCTTTTAATATTTTAAGAAGTTTATCATATTCGTCAGTAGATTCGGAAATTTCTTTCATTTTATATCTACAAGATCCAAGTCCAGATGATGGTGTATATTTGAAATCTATTATATCCTTTGAATCAAAATCAGATAAATTTATAATTTTACCAGATAAAATACCTTCTATTCCGTTTAAGCCTCCATAAATTTTATCATAAACTTTTAAATCTTTATTAGCTTGAATTAATCCTACAACACTAGAATTAATTACTGAAGTAGGTCCACCAGATTGAGCTACTATACAATTTGACATAGACTATATCTCTCCTTTGGTTTTAAACTTAAATAACATTCATAATTACTATACAATAAATAAAAATAATAATAAAGTGTTTATAATTAAAATTTAGTTCTAAAAAATTTATATTGTCATATATTATCATAATAATAATAGTGAAAGGTAAAAATATGACTCTTTTAGAGGTTGTTTTTATAGGTATAGCATTAGCTATGGATGCTTTTTCAGTAAGTTTAAGTCTTGCTATAAGTAATGATAACTGCAGAAATAAAAAATTAAGGTCAAAAGTAGTTTTGATATTTGGCTTTTTTCAATTTGCTTTATCACTTATAGGAGGAATTTTAGGATTTTATTTTAATAATTATGTAATGGTTATTCCAGAAAAAGTATTAGCAATAGTATTAGCAATAGTAGGGGGGTTAATGATTTATGATGGTAAAAGGAAAAATAATAATTTAACTAAAAAAAATGGAGTTATAATTTTTCTTGGAATATCTGTAAGCATTGATGCTTTAGCAGTTGGATTTACTGTACTTTCTGAAATTAAATATGTGTCAGTTATAATTTGTTACTGCATAATCATAGGACTTATAACATCAATATTATGTATTATATCATTTATAATAAGTAAACTTGTAAGAAAAATGAGTATCATTTCTAAATATTCTAATTATTTAGGGGGGATTATTTTAATTGTTATGGCAATAAAGGCCGCATTTTAGGTGTAATTAATGTAGACAAAATATGATATAATGTAATTAAGAAATAAAAGATAGTGAGGCTTTTTTATGGAATTTAAAGAATTATTGAAAAGCAGGGGATTAAAAGTTACAAAAGCAAGAATTGCTATTTTAGAAATGTTATCTTATTCTAAATTAAGTTTATCTGCAGAAGAAATATATGAAAAATGCAGATGTTCAGGTCTTAATATTAATTTAAGTACTGTTTATAGATGTTTAGAATCTTTTGAAGAAAAAAATATAGTAGATAAATTTTCTAATACAGATGGAATATGCTCTTATAAGTTAAAAGGCAAAGAGCATAAACATATGTTAAGATGTAGTGTATGTCATAAAGAAGTTGAAATCCCATGTCCAATGAAGCAATTTGAAGAAATAGTAGAAAAGGAAACAGGATTTACACTTACAGAACATAATCTTGTTATGAATGGAGTATGTAAGGATTGTATAAATAAAAAAAGTAATTAAGAAAGTAAATTGCTTTCTTAATTACTTTTTTTATATAGTTTTTTTTGAAATAATAAGGAAAATAACAAGCATAAAAACAGAAACTAATGCTATAGTTCCACCTGGAGCAGTATTAAATATGTAAGAAAGAATTAAACCACTTATTATGTCAATAAAGCCTATTATTATAGAAAAAATAAGTGTTTTTTTAAAGTTTGTTTTAAATTGCATTGCAGTAGCAACAGGAACAACAAGAATTGAAGAAACAACCAATATTCCCATTATATTAATTGATAAAGATATTGTAGTTCCAACAAGTAATGTAAATAAGTAATTTACAAATTTTGTGTTTATACCTGCAGTTTTCGCACCATCTTCATCAAATGTAACATATATAAGTTTATTATATATAATTGCAAGAATTATCATGCATATAAGACCTGCAATAGCTATAATAAGCAAATCTGTTTTTGACACAGTAAGAATACTTCCAAATAAGATTGAATTAACCTTAGCTGTAGCTTTTCCTGTACTTATTAATATAATTGCAATTCCTAAACTAAATGTAAGTACAATAGACATTACAAGTTCTGCATATTTTTTAAAGGATCCTCTAAGCGCTTCAATTATTAATGCACAAGCAGTTGTAAATAAAAATGCAGAAAATATAGGATTTATTCCAAATACAAGACCTATGGCAACCCCAGCAAAGGATGAATGAGATAGAGTGTCTCCAATCATTGAATTTCTTCTAAGTACAATAAATAGTCCTATAACAGGGCATAATATGGAAATAATAATTCCAGCCATAAAAGCGTTTTGCATAAATTCTAGTTTAAACATATTAACAAAAGTTTGAATCATTTCATTTCTGCTACTTAAAATGTAATCAAATATAAACATTTTAAGAATTTTACTGTTTCAATGTATCTGCTTTTGTTATAAAAACTACTTGCATTTGATATGATACTCCACAGTCG